>JBLMYE010000263.1:0-6263 GCA_050258115.1 Deltaproteobacteria bacterium
CGAGGAGACGCACGCAAAGTCCGACTATCACGAGGCGGTGACCAGCGCTGCCGCTCCGGTCGACAAATAGAGGCACGCGGGGGGGCAACGACAAAACATGGCTGTCTTCCTCGCGCAGAACCTTGCGCCACTCATGTTTGCGGCGCTGGTTGCATTTCTCCTGCTCGGCTATCCCGTCGCTTTCTCTCTTGGCGCAGTCGGGCTCATCTTTTTCGTCATCGGCGTCGAACTCGCCCCGTATTCCGACGGGCTCATCACGCTCTCCTGGCCCCTGTTGAACTCGATGCCCGGCCGCATCTACGAGGTGATGCGGAACGACACGCTGCTCGCCATTCCCTTCTTCACGTTCATGGGATTGATCCTCGAGCGCTCAGGCATGGCGGAAGACCTACTCGAAACGGTCGGCCAGCTTTTCGGCACGATCCGCGGCGGCCTCGCCTACGCGGTGATTTTCGTCGGAGCGCTGCTTGCGGCGACCACCGGCGTGGTCGCGGCCTCCGTCATCTCGATGGGGCTCATCTCTCTGCCCATCATGCTGCGGTACGGTTACGACCGGCGCCTTGCAGCTGGAACAATTGCAGCATCCGGCACGCTCGCTCAGATCATCCCGCCCTCCCTCGTCCTCATCGTCCTCGCCGACCAACTCGGCCGGTCCGTCGATCTGATGTACAAGGGGGCACTGATCCCCGGATTGATACTCGCCGGCCTGTATGCGCTGTATGTCCTCATCGTCTGCCGCATCAATCCCGCCGCCGCGCCCGGCCTGCCGCCGGAAGAGATCGCCCATTGCAAACCGGATGGATCCCGCGGCTTGACCTCACTCGGACTGCTGACGCTCTTTTCAGGAAGCATCGGAACAGCCGTCCTCTGGAATTCGCACTATACGGCGATCGAATTCTTCATCCTCGTTCTCGCCGTCGCCATCCTCGTGGCTCTTGCCGCGGCACTCGTGAACAAGCTCGTCGTTCGACGGATGGGCCGCGGGTTCCTGTCCCCGCTGGCCGAGCGCGTCACATTCGTGATGGTGCCGCCGTTGATGCTGATCTTCCTCGTGCTCGGCACCATACTCGTCGGCGTCGCAACACCGACCGAAGGCGGCGCGATGGGTGCGGTCGGCGCACTCCTGCTCGCCGCGATCAATCGCATCGTCAACCGCGAGCCGCAGCGCCTCAACTGGAGCATCGTCCGCCAGGCCACCGAAGCGACCGCAAAGCTCTCTGCGTTCGTGATGTTCATCCTGATCGGAGCACGAATTTTCTCTCTGACCTTCTACGGCGTGAACGGTCACATATGGGTGGAGCACCTGCTCACCGCCCTGCCCGGCGGCATGTATGGTTTCCTTATCGCCGTCATGATCCTCGTCTTCTTTCTCGCGTTCTTCCTCGACTTCTTCGAACTCGCCTTCATCCTTGTGCCGCTCTTGAAGCCCGCGGCAGAATCGATCTTCCGAAACGCCCCGGAAGCCGTCGCGATCGCAAAAGCCATGGGCTTCACGGTTCTGGCCACAAAAGATCCGGCAGGCGCCCTGGTCGAGACCGTGGCCGATGTCACGCCGTTCATGGTGTGGTTCGGCATTCTGCTCGCGGTCAACATGCAGACGAGCTTCATGCATCCGCCGTTCGGCTTCGCGCTGTTCTATCTGCGCTCGGTCGCGCCGAAGGAGCCCTACGTCGACAAGGTGACCGGCAAGACGACAGAACCGGTCCTCACGTCGCAGATCTACTGGGGCGCGGTTCCCTACGTCGGCATCCAGCTTCTGATGGTCGCAATCGTGATGGCGCTTCCGTGGATTGCCATGCACGCCATGGTCAAGCCGCCCGCGGCAACAGTCGGACCCGCACGCATCGAGCAGCCGGCTGCACCGGCAGCGAACGGGCCCATCTCTTCAAACGGTCGCTTCGCGCTTCCCGCTTCGCCGCCCGCGATCGAAGGAGCACCACCCGCGTCATACAACGGTCCCGGCGCACCGACGCTCGATATGCGGGAATTGCCACGCTTCGACTGAGCGGGCCGCCCCCTCCCGGCCAGCGGGAGAGGGCGTTCCTGCTCGAGTTGTCCGGAACTCAGGTCCGCCAGGGATGAGCGGGCAAATCCGAAACGCCGATCACCTTCACACCGGCTTCGGCGACCGTGTGGTCGTTTTCCACCGAAGATCCGGAAACGCCGATGGCACCGATCAACACGCCTTCTTTGTCCACGATGGGCAACCCGCCCGGAAATGTGATGAGACCGTCGTTCGAGTGCTCGATCCCGTAAAGCGAACCGCCCGGCTGCGAAAGCTTGCCGATCTGCCCTGTCGGCATTCCGAAGAACACGGCCGTCTTCGCCTTCTTGATCGCGATGTCGATGGATCCGACCCACGCGTCGTCCATGCGATAGAACGCCTTGAGGTTGGCACCGGAGTCGACGACCGCGATGCACATCTTGGTTTTGGTTTTCTCCGCCGCCTTCCGAGCGGCGAGAATGATCTTTTCCGCGTCTTCGATCGTCACATGCATGGATGAGTTCCTCCGGCTTTCATTGCTTGCTTATGGACTGTCAGGCCATCAGCTTAAAGTGTAGGCCTTCGCCCGCAAGTTGTCGAAGCCATGATCGTTCATCGCCCATGAGTAGCGGCAAGGCCACGCTGTCCCCAGGAAGAATTCTCGCGATGCTGCAAATGCCCGCCAAAGCAGGTAGTCCTATCGCTTTCAGGGGGAGAGACATTAACCATGGCCCGCCTCTCGCGTTCGCTGGACCAAATTAAAGGACGCTACGACGTCGTGATCGTAGGCTCCGGCTATGGCGGCGGCGTTGCCGCATCCCACCTTGCGCGCGCCGGAAAATCCGTTGCCGTTCTCGAACGCGGGCGAGAGGTTTTGACCGGCAACTTCCCCGCGAAATTCCCCGACCTCAAGAGCGACTTTCAGGTTCAAGGCAAGACCTTCAAGACCGGCCCCGACACTGCGTTGTTCGACATACGCCTGGGCGACGACATGCACGTCCTGGTCGGTCGCGGACTCGGCGGCGGCTCGCTCGTCAATGCGGGTGTCACGCTGCGGCCCGACCGGCGCGTTTTCGAAGACGAGGTCTGGCCGGGACAGATCCGGCAGGACGGCGGACTGGATCGCGGATTCGCACGCGCCGAAACCTGGCTGCGCCCGGCGAGCGACCCGCGCGCAACCGAAATGACGAAGTACGGCGTGCTCGCAGAGGCCGGCCGTAAACTCGACCGCGATCTCGTCGCCCCCCGGGTGGCCGTCAGCTTTTCAGAAAACGTCAATCCGGCTGGAATTGCTCAGCCAGCCTGTACGCGCTGCGGCGATTGCTGCGCGGGATGCAACGTCGGTGCGAAGAACACCGTCGCACTCACATATCTCCCGGATGCCGCTCGGCACGGCGCTGAAATGTTCACGGAGATCACTGTCCGCCGGATCAGCAAGGCATCGGACGGCTCGTGGCGCGTTCATGCCCAACCAACCATCGGCAACGCCGCGCCGCTCGTTGTCGAAGCCGCGATCATCATCCTGGCGGCCGGAACGCTGGGCTCGACCGAAATTCTGCTGCGCTCGCGCGACGACGGCCTCGCGGTTTCAGACCGGCTGGGCAAACGATTTTCCGCCAATGGCGACATCATCGCATTCGGCTACGGCGCCAAGTCCGTCGTGAACTCTGTCGGCGTCGGCTACCCCTCCCGCATCGAAGGACTGGAAGTCGGTGCGTCGGTGACCGGCCAACTTGAGTTCCGCGACCCTGACTGTCTCGACAATGAACTGACGGTTCAGGAAGGAGCTGTTCCGTCCGCTGTCGCTCCCTCGCTGCCCATCATGTTTCTGCCCAACGGACGGCTGCTCGGCGCGCTCCAGAGCCTCGTCAGCGGCGTTTACAAGGGACCGTTCGCAAGCCTCCAGACCTATTTCGCAGTTTCGCACGACAGCGCCTCGGGCATCTTCCGCCTCGATGGCGACAAGCTGGCCCTGTCTTGGAAAGATGCGGCCCAGGAGCCCTGCTACCAACGCTTGGATGCCGCCCTGCGCGCCGTCGTCGAATGCGCAGGCGGCGAATATGTGAAAAATCCGCTGGCCGGAACCGTCATGGGGCATCAGCCGGCCACGGCTCATCCGCTCGGCGGCTGTGGGATGGGCCGCGAATCGTCCCAAGGCGTCGTCAATCACAAGTCGGAGGTCTTTGATACCTCCCCCGGTCGCGGGCCGACAGACGTCCACGATGGTCTCTACGTCATCGACGGATCCATCATCCCGCGCTCCCTCGGCGTGAACCCGTTGTTCACGATCACGGCACTCTCCGAACGGGCCCTGGCTCACATGCTGACCGATCGCCGCCTGCCGGCATCGCAGATGCCTCTACCCAAAGAGCCCGTTTCCGTCGCGACGCCCGCAGCCGTTCTTGCGGCCGAATGAAATGATCCCTCGGGAACTTATGATCAGGCGAAGCGCCCACGGCGTTTGTCGCGCCTATCGGCGAAATGGAAAGAGGTGCGGCTCTTGCGAGTCGCACCTCTGATCGCCGCCGCTGTCCGTTTGATCAAACGTCAAGCGTGTGCTCGCGTTCCCAGTTCGTCAGATGCGAAGCATACGAGTTCCACTCGCCCTGCTTCAGCTTGATGTAGCTCGACGAGAAGTCATCGCCGAGAGCCGACTTGAGGCCCGCGTCCTGGTCGAAGCTGCGAATGGCATCGAGTAGGTTGAGCGGCAGACGCGGCGCATCCTTCACCGTATGGCCGAGCTGATACATGTCGATGTCATAGCGCGGACCGGGGTGCGCATTCGTTTCGATACCGTCCAGGCCCGCCGCAAGAACGACTGCTTGCAGGAGATAAGGATTGGCCGCGCCGTCTGGTAGCCGCAGTTCGAAACGTCCCTTGCCCGGAACGCGAACCATGTGCGTCCGGTTGTTCCCGGTCCAGGTCACGGAGTTCGGCGACCACGTCGCGCCCGACAGCGTCCGCGGCGCATTGATCCGCTTGTAGGAGTTGACGGTCGGATTGGTGATCGCAGCCATTCCCTCCGCGTGCTTCATGATGCCGCCGAGGAATTGGTAGCCCTGGGCGGAAAGGCCCATCTCATCGGTCTTGTCGAGGAACATGTTATGAGCACCGGCCTTGTCCCAGACCGACAGGTGAATATGGCATCCGTTGCCGGTAAGGTTCGGGAAAGGCTTCGGCATGAACGTAGCGCGAAGCCCGTGCTTCTCCGCAATTGACTTCACCATGAACTTGAAGAATGAGTGGCGGTCTGCGGTGATGAGAGCGTCATCGAAATTCCAGTTCATTTCGAACTGGCCGTTCGCATCCTCATGATCGTTCTGGTAGGCGCCCCAACCCAATTCTAGCATGTAATCGCAGATCTCGGAGATCACGTCGTATCGGCGCATCAGCGCCTGCTGATCGTAGCAGGGCTTGGATGCGATATCGCGACCGTCTGAAATTCCGGTGCCATCGGCATTGATGAGGAAATATTCGCACTCCACGCCCGTCCTCATGTAGAGGCCCTTCTCGGCGGCCCGCTTCATGACGTTCTTCAGAACAACGCGCGGCGCCTGAGTGACGTGCTGATCGTCCATCACGCAATCGGCGGCCACCCAGGCCACTTCTTTCTTCCAAGGCAATTGAATGACGGCGGCCGAATCCGGCATCGCAAACATGTCCGGATGTGCCGGTGTCATATCGAGCCACGTTGCGAAACCGGCAAAACCCGCGCCGTCCCGCTGCATCTCGGCGATGGCCGCGGCCGGTACGAGCTTCGCACGCTGCATGCCGAAGAGATCGGTGAAGGAGATCATGAAGTATCGGATGCCCCGGTCTTTGGCCAGGGATGCGAGATCGTGCGTCATTGTCGTCTCCTCACTTCCGTCTCACGTCGGGTTCTATGATGCGTGTTCTCTTGCGATCTGGAAAAAAGAAAGGGCGGTTAAAAACCGCCCTGTCCTTGCCCCGGAATCCAGCTTGTGCCAGCCAGTGGGACGCGTGCCATCGCGGCCGCCTCGATGGTCAGCGCGCACAAGTCTTCCGGCTCCAGATTGTGCACGTGGTTGTGCCCGCAGGCCCGCGCGATCGTTTGCACCTCGAGCGTCATGACCTTCAGATAGTTCGCGAGGCGACGGCCTGCGCGCACCGGATCGAGCCGCTTGGACAGTTCGGGGTCCTGCGTGGTGATACCCGCCGGGTCACGCCCCTCGTGCCAGTCGTCATAAGCACCGGCGGTCGTGCCGAGCTTGTTGTATTCCGGTTCGAGTGCAGGATCGTTGTCGCCCAGCGCCACCAG
>JBLMYE010000264.1:0-2512 GCA_050258115.1 Deltaproteobacteria bacterium
GGAACGCTGCCGCTCGGCGCCACCTGCCATGCAGGCCGGGCTGACTTTGGAATGGTCCGATGAAGCGTATCGTTTCCGTCTGGCTGCCGCATTGGCCGATCGAAAGGCTGAAACGGCACCGGTCCGGCGCCGTACCGGATGACAAGCCGTTCGCACTCGTGGACGGCGGCGCGCACGGCATCCACATCACGGCCGTCAACAGACGGGCGGCGCGAGAGGGCTTGCGAGCGGGACTGAGCCTCGCGGACGCACGAGCGGCGGTGCCGATCCTCGTGTCTCATCCGGCCGATACGGAACGCGACAGGCGCGCGCTCGAGCGTCTGGCTCTCTGGCTCGGGCGCTTCGGGCCACATCGCAACGTCGAAGGCACCGACGGCGTGTGGATCGACACCACGGGTGTCGCGCATCTTTTCGGGAGCGAGACAGAACTTCTGGAGGATCTCGTGCAGCGGCTGTCGGCCTTCGGCATCACGGCACGGGCGGGCCTCGCGGGAACACCGGGAGCGTCCTATGCCCTGGCGCGCTTCGCCACGCTGAGGAGCCGGACCATCCTTGCGCCGCCGGGAGAAGACGCAACCCTGGCGGCGCTGTCGGCTCTGCCCGTCGATGCGCTCCGGCTTTCGCCCGACACGGTGATTCTCTTGAAGCGTCTCGGTCTTGCGCGCATTGGGCAGCTGGCGGAACTGCCGCGCGCCAGCCTGGAGCGGCGCTTCCAGTCGGAAGCATCCTCGCGCAGCCGGGCGGGACAGGCCAGATCGAAGGCTTTAGCGGACGCGGTTCTCGTCCGGCTCGATCAGGCGTTGGGCCGCACGGACGAGCCGCGCGCGGGGCTCGGCGAGCCGCCGGTCCTGTCGGAACGGCGCTCGTGGGGCGAACCCCTCACCTCCTCGGAGGCCCTTGTCCTGGAAATCCGCGGACTGGCGGAGGATCTGTCCCGCTCTTTGAAGACGGCAGGACTGGGCGCACGCCGGATCGCGCTGACGCTTTATCGCGCCGACGGCACCGTGGCGCACGCGGACGCCGGGCTCGCCCGGGCGAGCGCGGACGCGAGCCATTTCATGCGGCTTCTCGACGAGAAGCTCGGAACCATCGACGCCGGCTTTGGAATCGATGTCGCCGCGCTCGATGCGGTTCTGGTGCAATCGCTCGATCCCGAGCAGACCACACTCGGACGGAGCGGCGGCGTGCCCGAGCAGGCGGTCGCGGCCCTCGTCGACCGGCTTGCCAATCGCCTCGGCGCAAAAAACGTGTTTCGTCTGGCACCGCACGCGAGCCACATTCCAGAACGGGCGGCCGTGCGCATGGCTCCGCTCGCGCCGTTCGCAGAGCCGGGCACTTCCTTCGCGCAGACTCCGGGTGAGCGGCCCCTCCTGCTCCTGTCGCCACCTGAACCCATCACTGTCATGGCCGAGGTTCCGGACGGACCGCCACTTCGCTTCACGTGGCGGCGGGTCGTCTATGCCGTGGCGAGAGCAGCGGGACCGGAACGCATCGCGCCGGAGTGGTGGCGGCATCTGCCGAACCGGGATGCGAAGGCGGAGCCGCCGGAGGACGACGGGACCGGTGGCGAGATCATCGACCTCTCCCAGTGCGAGAGGACACGCGATTATTACGTGGCCGAGACGGGAGACGGCGCGCGCTTCTGGATGTTCCGCGAAGGTTTTTACGGCGCAGCAGACGCGGCGGGCGCGCCGCGCTGGTTCCTGCACGGGCTGTTCTGAGGGAAGCCCTGTGATTCGTTACGCGGAACTCGACGTCACCACCAATTTCTCCTTCCTTCGCGGGGCCTCGCATGCGGACGAACTCGTCGCCCAGGCGAAGGCGTCGGGGCTCGAGGCGATCGCGGTGACGGATCGCAACACGCTGGCAGGCATCGTGCGCGCGCACACGGCGGCGAAGGCGGTCGGCCTGCGCTTCATTCCCGGAGCGCGGCTCGATCTCACCGATGCTCCGGGCTTTCTGTGCCTTCCCACGAGTCGCGCGGCCTACGGCCGACTCTCGCGCCTGCTCTCGCTCGGCCAAGCCCGTGCGCAGAAGGGACAATGTCTCCTTCAGCTTGCCGACATGGTTGCGCTGTCGGAGGGCAATATCTTCATCGCTGTTCCGCCAGATCGTCTCGACGACACGTTCGAGGCCGGGTTGCAGCGTGTGCGCGGCATGCTGCCCGCCAGACTTTATCTGGCAGCGTCGCATACCTATCGTGGCGACGATCGTGCGCGGATCGGCAGGCTTGCGGCGATGGCCCGCTCTGCCGGAACTCCGCTCGTCGCGACCAATGCCGTTCTCTATCACGCGCCACACCGGCGTGCGCTTCAGGACGTGCTCACCTGCGTGCGCGAACATACGACCATCCAGGAAGCGGGATATCTTCTGGCGGCCAACGCAGAGCGGCACATCAAGAAGCCGGAAGAGATGGCGCGGCTCTTTCGCGGATACGAGGATGCCGTGGCGCGTACCATCGAGATCATGGACGCTTGCCGGTTTTCTCTGGACGAACTCGTCTACGAATATC
>JBLMYE010000265.1:0-11428 GCA_050258115.1 Deltaproteobacteria bacterium
GTCCATGAAGGAAGGAACGGCGGCGGCGATCCCTGGCACACCGACGGCACCCTTATGCTCGCCGTGATCGCGCCTCCCCAGGCAGCAAAATGACCGATCCAGTGCCGCGCGGCCTGCGTTAGCACTTGAGCAGGCCGCACAAGAGCCTGTAGAGATAAGCGCCTATTCGAATTGAGGTTTGCATATGCGGCGGCTACTGATCTCACAGCTTGCGTTTCTCATGTGTACTCCCCTGCCGGCGCTCGCAGACAGGGCCGCGGGGGATGCCTGTGCCGCGGAATTGTCTCCTCCGTCGCAGCAGATCTACTCTGCGACCGTATCCAGCAAGCCCACGCCCGATGCGGCGCGCAGCGTCGTTGTCGAACATACGAAGAAAATGGTTCGCGCCGGTGCGTTGAGCCCGCTCAAGGCACGCTCGGCCGCCGAGGCCGCCGGGCGGTGCCTCGCCCTCATCTCGAAATAATAGACATCAGATCTTTTGATTGTACGCCCCGACTTCGGGATGCTTGCCCAGTCGGGCTTCGATGTCCCGGAACATCGCGATCTTGTTGGCTTCGGAGACAGGGCTCTCTACCACGATCACCAGTTCCGGCTTATTGGAAGAGGCCCTGACGAGGCCCCAGGTGCCATCCGCGAGCGTGACACGAACACCGTTGACCGTCACGAGATCGCGCACATTCTGCCCGGCAACCGTGCCTCCGGCCTTCGCGATCGCCTCGTACTCCGCCACGATCTGATCGACGATCCCGTACTTCTTCTCGTCATCGCAGTGAGGCGACATCGTCGGAGATTGGTACGTCTTCGGCAGCGCCCGCTTCAGATCAGCCATCGACTTTCCGGGCGCCCGGTCGAGCATGTCGCAGACTGCGAGCGCCGCGACGAGACCGTCGTCATAACCGCGGCCCAGAGGCGGCTGGAAGAAGAAGTGGCCCGACTTCTCAAAGCCGACGAGCGCCTTCTGCTCGAACGTGTAGCGCTTCATGTACGAGTGACCCGTCTTCCAGTAGAGCGCCTTGGCTCCGTTGGCCTGGAGAACGGGATCGGTCATGAAGAGCCCGGTCGACTTCACGTCGGCGACGAACGTGGCGTTGGGATAGTTGGCTGAAATATCCCGCGCCAGCATGACGCCCACCGTGTCGGCAAAGATTTCGTGTCCTTCGTTGTCGACGACGCCACAACGGTCACCGTCGCCGTCGAAACCAAGCCCCACGTCCGCACCGTGCTTCACCACCGCTTCCGAGATGGCGTGCAGCATCTTCATATCTTCGGGATTGGGATTGTAGCGCGGGAACGAATGATCGAGTTCGCAGTCGAGCGGCACGACCTCGCATCCGATCGCCTCCAGAACCTGCGGCGCGAACGCCCCCGCCGTTCCGTTGCCGCAGGCTGCCACCACCTTCAGCTTGCGTTTGAGTTTCGGCCGGTTCGTCAGAGCCTTCACGTACCGCTCGGCCATGTCCGGCACGAAGATATAGCGCCCGCCATCAGCGGTGTTGAACGCCCCCGACAACACGATCTCCTTCAGACGTCCCATTTCGTCGGGACCGAAGGTGAGGGGGCGCGACAGCCCCATCTTGATGCCCGTCCAACCGTTGTCGTTGTGAGACGCCGTCACCATGGCGACGCCTTCAACGTCGAGATCGAACTGAGCGAAATAGGCCATCGGCGAAAGAGCAAGGCCGATGTCGTGCACTTCGCATCCGCCGGCCAGAAGCCCCGTTATCAGGGCCTGCTTCACAGATCCCGAATACCACCGGTAGTCGTGTCCCACGACGATGCGCTTGGGCACGCCGCGTTCGGCGAAGAGCGTCGCCATGCCAAGCCCGACGGCGTTGAGGCCCATCAGGTTGATCTCTTGCGGGAACAGCCAGCGGGCGTCGTATTCACGAAATCCGGTCGGCTTGACCAGCGGCAAACGCTCGAAATCGGCCGTGTTGGGTTTGAGATCGGCACGGGGGCGTGGAAGCATGTGCAACCTGTTTGAAAACGTTACGTTGGAAGGACCTGTTCAGGAGAAACGCGGGCGACGAGCGACGCAGCGCTCTGCCTGCAGATTATGGCGCAGCGCGGGCCGATGTCCGAGCGGCATCTTCAATCTTGGAGAATAAGTGTACCGGACCGGATGTCGACACGGTCGATCTCGTTGAGGAAGGTCATGCCGAGCAGGGACAGCGACATGGCGCCCCTCTCCATGACAACTCCCGCGACGTCGCGAACGGTGATGTCGCCGATTGACACCCGGTCAAGAACGACGGGCGCGGCTTTGGCAATACCGTTTGCCGTCTGGATCCGGCGCGTGAAATCCCGCTCGGTGACAAAAACCCCCGCCGCCTCGGCGTCCTCGGCCGTCAATGCCACCATGGAGGCGCCGGTATCGACCAGAACCTGCACGGAGCGGCCGTTGATGTCCGCATCCGCGTGATAGTGCCCGTCGGATCGGAGCGTTAGTTCCATGGTGTAGCCGCCCGCAGCGGAACTGCCGCTATCCCCGGCAGAGCCTCCCCCCGCGGTGAGCGCGGAGGCCCGTCGCGGGACTTCAGTCCCCATCACCTGATGAGCCAACCTTGTCAGCTCGTCGAAGTGGGCGACGCCCAGAACCGAAACGCCCGCGAGAAAGACCCAGGAGGCCACCTCGCCGAAAAGGGTGCGCTGTCTGGAAGAGAACATGAAGCCGAGCCCGAAACAGGATGCCATGCGGAGCCCCAAAGCATGACCGGGCACATCAGCCCCTGAGCGTCAGGAAATCTCCGCTGAATTCATAGGAACGCAAACGCCTTAAGAAACTCATACCGAGCAAACTTTCGTTAAGATTTCCCGGTTTGGCGACGAGCGCCTCGACATCGTTGACCACGATGTCACCCACGGCCATGGAGCGCAGGCGAACCGGCGCGGCAAAGGTCATGCCGTTCGCGGTGCCAACCGGCGTCGAGTAGGTCAGGGCTTCGAGATCGATCCCGGCGCGTTGCGCATCGGCGGGCTTCAGGACGACCGTCGTCGCACCGGTGTCGACAAGCATCGAAACCGGCGCCCCGTTGATCGTGCCGCGAGCCAGGAAATGCCCGCTGCCATGCTTCCTGAGGCGAACAGCCGTTTCACCGGCAACCCCCGTTGCTTCCGGCAACGGAACACCGGCTGGCAAAAGTTCAACGCCGATACGCCGTGCGACATGGCCAAGATCGTCACGAAACGCGTAGCCGCCGATCGCCACCAGGAAAAGCGCGACCCAGATGCCCGCATGACGAAGGGCCTGCCAGGAGCGCCCGCGGTAATCGCCCGCGAGCGATACGGCATAGAGCAGCGCCAGCGACCCGAACACGCCGAGCGCGGCGAGTTCGCCGGCTTCCAGACGGCTCAGGGGGTTGTCGTGTCCGGAAAGCAGGAAAAAAAGACCCGAAAGGACCCCCAGAAGGACGACCAGCCAGACGAGCATGGGTTCAAGCCTTGCCGACGGACCTGAGCCGGGCGGGAAGTTCCGCCATGATGCGGCGCCGGTCTTCATGGGTGAAGACGGACCAGGCGGCGATCTCGTCGATGGTGCGACCGCAGCCTTCACACAGCCGCGTCTTCTGATCGATGAGACAGACCTTGATGCAAGGCGTTTCGATGCGCGGCATGTCCATAGCGGCGTCCCGAGGGCTCCGGAGGCCGGCGGATCGCCAAGCCGATGAGCAAATCAATTAAGAACCGCCGGGCCCTCCCGCAAGGGCTCCGGCGCCGCACGACCCCGGCGCTGCCCGATCAGCAGACGGCCGCGCGCAGCCGCCCGTTTCGCCCGGAGCGGACGGACACTTCCCTGTGGCGCTCCTGACCCAGCGGCTGCAAGGGCGGCACGGCCGCCAGAACACGCTGCTTGGGCAGCGTGATGATGGCCTCCGTGCCCTTGCGCAACTCCGAGAGTAATTCGAAGGCCCCGCCGTGCAGTTCGATGAGATTCTGAACGATGGGCAGTCCGAGACCGGTGCCCCCCTCCGCGTTTTCGTGCGCGAGCGAGCCCTGGCCGAACACTTGCAGCACTTTCGGGATTTCCTCGGCCGGGATCCCTGGGCCGGTGTCGAGCACCGAGAGATACTGTCCCCCGTCCGTCGTCGGTCCCACGGTCACGGTCACCCGGCCGCCCTTCGGCGTGAACTTCAAAGCGTTCGACAGGAGATTGAGACAGATTTGCCGCAGCGCGCGCTGGTCGGCCCAGACCTGGGCCAGGGACTCGTCATAATCCTCGGCGATCTCCACGTCTTTCGACTGGGCCCTGAGCTTCAGGAGCCGCACGCAATCTTCCGCGATGTCGGCGAGCCGCAGCGGTTCCTCGTGCAGTTCGTAACGGCCCGCTTCGATGCGCGACAAATCCAGAATCTCGTTGATCAGATTGAGGAGGTGCTTGCCGCTGTCGTGAATGTTGTTTGCATATTCCTTGTAGACTGGATTTCCGATCGGCCCCATCACTTCGCCGGTCATCACCTCGGAAAACCCCATGATGGCGTTGAGCGGTGTCCTCAGTTCATGGCTCATGGTCGCCAGGAACCGCGATTTCGCCTTGTTGGCCGCTTCAGCCCGCCGCCGCGCTTCGTCGGAGAGCAGCCGCGCTTCTTCGAGTTCCGAAATCAGCGCATCCTTCTGCGCCCGGAACTCATGCATGGCGACGGCGGTCGAGTGCAGGCCCATGGCGAGGAAGATGAAGTAGATCTGCACTCCGACGGCCATCGAGGCCAGTGCCAGAAAAAACGGCTCTCCCGACAGGATCAGGCGCACCACGACCACCAGCGCCATCGGTAACGTGCCGGCGTAGAGGATGCCCATCATTGTCGAACCGAAGCTCATGCGGATCGCCAGCAGAACGATGAACGTGGCGAAGAGGAAGACGTTGGAAGCGAACACGGCGCCGGGCGCGGCCATCGCCGCGGCGCTCACCCCGACGAGCGCGAACCCGGCCCACGTCGTCCCGTTGAGGAGTTCGCAGATGACAAGACGCCGCCGCCACGCGGCAAGGTTGATCTGGTCGCGCGGCTGAGCCAGGAACCGCCGGCAGTTTTCGATCAGAATGACCTTTGCGGCGATGACGAGGCCAAGCCACGTGATCGCCTCCGCAACCGGCGCCCAGAACATCGCAGCCAGCGCGAAGATGATCGCCATGGCCGGCATGGTCACCGCAGCGCCCACCTCGTTGCGCGCGAACATGGCGATCAGTTCGTATTTGAATTCGGGCTTGTTGGCGGCCGTTCCGCTCAGGCGCTCGCGCGCAGCACGAATGTCGTCGGCGCTGCGCTTGCGCGTTTCGCGGCGCCGCTGCCGTTCCAGATGGTCGACTGTTTCGTTTCGTGCCATTACCGCCGCCAACCGGATACCCATGGCGCTGTGCGTTGACCGGCGACCGCATGGAAATAACGCCGGCCTTTGGCCAGCACAAACTGCCAACCATCGTCAATGTCGCAACCATTCGCTAACGTTGAGTTTATTTGGGACAGTTTCGGGAGTGATCACATGGGTTTCGGCCCTCAGTGGCCGGAGAGGAGCAGTAGCTCCGGCCGGTCGATGCCGCGCCGGCCGGGCATCGGCCGGGCGCGCTGGCTGGCGATCCTGGCCCTCGGCCTCGCCGCGGCGCTTCTGGCCCGCTTCGCGCCGGGGCCATTGGGTGGCGGCACGGTGGAGGGAAGGCCCCGGCTGGTCGACGGCGACAGTTTGTTCATCGGCAGCGCCGAGCTGCGCATGCAAGGCATCGACGCGCCGGAAGGCCGCCAGACCTGTACGCGGGAAGGCCGCGATTGGGCGTGCGGGGAGGACGCCAGACGCAACCTCCAGCGCCTCATCGGCGCCCAGCCCATCCGCTGCGAGGTTCATTCGACCGACACCCATGGGCGTGGACTGGCAACCTGCTTCTCGGCCGCTGGCGACAATCTCAACGCCCGAATGGTCGAAGAGGGCTTCGCGGTGGCATTTGGCTCCTATCAGCGGGAAGAGGCAGCGGCTCGATCTGCGCGCCGCGGTCTCTGGGCATCCCAGTTCGACCGCCCGCAGGACTGGCGCCGGCGTAACATGCCTGCGTCGTGACCGGATGCCATGTGCGCCCCCAGCGCCACGCGAGCGGCGCGCGCTTGCCGGTTGGGACCGCCGCTGTTACCTGCGGAACTGACAGAACCACAGCCGTTGCCATGGGTACGCGAACCGGAAGATCAACGGCAAAGGGAGATCCATGCAACTCACCGTGATTGGCAGCAGCGACGCCTTCGGAAGCGGAGGCCGCCTGCAAACCTGCTTTCACGTCGCACATACCGGCGGGGCGTTCCTGATCGATTGCGGTGCGACGGCTCTGATCGGTCTTGCCCGCGAAGGAATCGATCCGAACGAAGTCGACACCATCTTCATCACGCACCTGCACGGCGACCACTTCGGCGGCCTCGTCTGGTGGCTGATCCACGCCGTCCATATCGGGAAGCGCACCCGGCCGCTCGTCGTCACCGGCCCGGCCGGCATCGAGGAACGTTTCACAGCTGCGGCGGAAGCCCTTTTCCCCGGATCGTCGCGAACACCCCGGTCCTTCGACCTGACGTTCCGTACCTACCGAGAGCGGGAACCGATGGAGGAGGGTGGTGTGACCGTCGTACCGTTCGAGGTCAGCCACCCATCGGGGGCTCCACCCTACGCGCTGCGATTTGAAGTCGATAGCAAGGTTCTGACCTTTTCCGGCGATACGGAATGGGTCGAGAGCCTCCCGGAGGCGGCCCGCGGAGCCGACCTTTTCATCACCGAATGCTTCGCCTTCAAAAATGAGGCGCGCTACCATCTGAACTGGCGGACGATCGAAGCGAACTTGCCCCGCATCGCCGCTCGCCGCGTGCTTCTCACGCATATGGGACCCGAGATGCTGGCCAACCAGCACGAGGTCTCGCAGCAGGGCGTGCACGCGGCTTACGACGGACTGAAAGTAGAGCTTTGAAACGATCGCACCGGCACGGTGCCCCTCGAACGATCGTCGGCGGGGAGCCCCCGATTTCTCAGCCTCTCGACCGACTGCTGGCAGAGATCCGGTCCTGCCGGAGATGTCGCGATGACCCCGAGCGGACACCCCTCCCGCATGAGCCGCGGCCCGTGCTGCGCGTGTCGGCAACGGCTCGAATCCTCATCGTCGGACAGGCGCCGGGCACCAAGGTCCATGCGTCGGGCAAACCCTTCGACGATCGGTCGGGAGACCGGCTGCGTTCGTGGATGGACGTGCCGCACGAGGTTTTCTACGACGAAACCCGCATCGCCATCGCACCCATGGGCTTCTGCTTTCCAGGACAGGACGCCAAAGGGGGCGATCTCCCGCCTCGCCGCGAGTGCGCTCCGCTCTGGCGCCGGCGGCTGATGGCCGAGCTTCGCTTGGTCGATCTCGTGCTTCTGGTTGGCGGCTACGCCCAGTGCTGGCACCTCGGCCTGGAAAACGGGGCGACGCTGACGCAAACAGTCCGGGCCGGCCCCCGCACCGTCGCGCTTACCGAAAGCCGGCAGGCGCTCGCCGTGCCGCTTCCACATCCCTCGTGGCGCAACACCGGCTGGCTGAAGTCGAACCGGTGGTTCGAGGCCGAAATCGTGCCGGCTCTGCGAGGTCTGGTTGCCGGGCGCCTCTGAGCGGCCAAGTCATTCTCTTTTGACGACAGTAGGCAGTGATAACTTTTCAAGCGAGCGGGGGTGGGACATACTTGCTCGGAATGATTTTGCCCGCCGGAGGTGCCATGCTCGACGAGATGGACGTCAAGATCCTGTCGATCCTGCAGGAAGACTGCACGCGGCCCGTGGCCGACATCGGCAAGGAAGTGGGGCTGTCCACGACGCCGTGCTGGCGGCGCATCCAGAAACTCGAGGAGACGGGGGTCATCCGCAAGCGCGTGGCGGTCCTCGAACCGGAAAAGATAAACGCCTCCGTCACGGTGTTTGTTTCGATCAAGACCGACAAGCACTCGACGGCATGGCTCGACAAGTTCCACAAGGCCGTCGATGATTTTCCCGAAGTGATCGAATTCTACCGGATGTCGGGCGAGGTAGACTATCTGCTGCGCGTGGTGGTTCCCGACATTCGCGCCTACGACGAGTTCTACAAGAAGCTAATTTCCCGCATCGAGATCGCGAAAGTTTCATCGGCCTTCGCAATGGAGCAGATGAAGTACACGACGGCGCTTCCACTGCAGTTCGCCCGCGCCCGCCTCAACGCCTCGGAAAGTTGATCGAGCTCATTTAAAAAAGAACAGGGCGCGACGGCTCGCCGGTCGCGCCCGTGGTGAGCGAGCAGGTTCAGGCGACGGCGACCCACCGCCCTGCGACGTAGCCGTAAGCGACAGCGTCGTTGTTGTCGTTTTTCACTTCGCGCACGAGTTGGCGCTCGTCGAAAATCACGACGAAGGGCTTCTTGGCACTGGTTCCCAGCGTGAGCGTCTTGACCGTCTCGAAACCGCTGAGCAGGATGATATCCCGGTTGTCGATCGATACCGTCGGCAAAGCCATGGTGGTCCTCCTGTTAGGCCTCGCAGGACCCCGACTGCAAGGCAGTGACTAAGAGCCTCCCCGTATTTCCAATAAGCTCCTACTTTCAACGGATGTCGAGAGTGTGACGTTGAAGATTTTTTTCTAAACTATGCATAAATCGCGTGCGTCCGCGTTCGTGCAATGCACCTACGTTTGCTGATCATCGAGACGCAAGATCAGGCTTGACGTGTCGTAACGTGCGCCACCCCTTGCCTGAATATCGGCATAGAAGCGATCGACCAGTTCAGTCACGGGCAGTGCTGCACCGCAACGCTTCGCTTCACCTAGGCAAATCGACAGATCCTTACGCATCCAATCGACCGCGAAGCCGAAATCGAAGCGGCGCGCGTGCATTGTCTTCCAGCGGTGCTCCATCTGCCACGACTGCGCCGCGCCCTTCGAGATGACGCCGATGACGCTTTCCAGGTCGAGTCCCACCCGTTCAGCAAAGGCGATCGCTTCCGAGAGACCCTGCAAGAGTCCCGCGATCGCAATCTGGTTCACCATCTTGGTCAGCTGGCCCGAGCCCGCCGGCCCGATGAGCGCGGACAGTTTCGCGTAGGTATCGATCAGCGGCTTCACGCGCTGGAACGCTTCGGCCTCCCCGCCGCACATGACCGCAAGTTGTCCGTTCTCCGCCCCGGCCTGCCCGCCGGAGACCGGGGCGTCGATGAAGTGGAGGCCCCGTGCCCGCGCCGCGGCATCGAGTTCCCGCGCGGCCTCCGCAGACGCCGTCGTGTGGTCGACGAACACCGCGCCCGCGTCCATCGCCCGGAATGCGCCGTCCGGCCCCGTGGTCACGGATCTCAGATCGTCGTCGTTGCCCACGCAGGCGAATACGACATCCGCACCGCGAGCTGCCTCGGCCGGCGTCGCAGCCGCCGTTCCCCCCGCAAAGGCCTGGACCCAGGCGGCGGACTTCGCCGCCCTGCGATTGTAGACCGTCAGGTCATGGCCGCCGCGGACCTTGAGGTGCCCCGCCATCGGAAAACCCATCACGCCAAGCCCGATCCATGCGACCTTCGCCATTGCTCCTCGTCCTTTCGCCGGTAAAAGTTCCTCTCGTCTTCGTGCGGTATAGCGGAACGGCCGGAGGCCGTCTCTCCTGGCCCTAGGGTCGGGCGGTCCCGACGGTCGGCCGTCGCGTCATGATGAAGACCTCGCAGCGGAGAATGAGATGAACGTCGAAACGGATCACGGCGCGGCGGCAGTCACCCTGCAATCGGTCGAGGCCGCCGCGCGGACGCTGAAAGGGGCGATCGTCGAGACACCCTTTGCGCGGAGCCGGACGCTCTCGGCGCTTCTGGGCTGCGAGATCTGGCTCAAATTCGAAAATCTCCAGTTCACCGGCGCCTACAAGGAGCGCGGCGCCCTGAACAAGCTCGCAAGCCTCAGCGACAGCGAGCGCCGCGCCGGGGTCATCGCCATGTCGGCCGGCAACCACGCCCAGGGCGTCGCCTATCACGCATCCCGCCTCGGCATCCCGGCAACGATCGTCATGCCCGAAGGCACACCATCCGTGAAAGTGGAGAATACCCGCGCGCTGGGCGCACGCGTCATTCTCGAAGGTGCCACGCTCGAAGACAGCGCCCGCATCACCCGTAAACTGGCCCGCGACGAGGGCTACACGTTCATCCACCCGTTCGACGATCCCGCCGTGATTTCTGGCCAGGGGACGGTCGCACTGGAGATGCTGGCAGAGAACGCCCAACTCGACGATCTCGTCATTCCAATCGGCGGCGGTGGATTGATCTCAGGAATGGGCACGGTCGCGAGAGCGATTCGTCCAAAGATCCGGATCATCGGGATCGAGGCCGGCCTCTATCCATCCATGTACAACCTCATGAAGCATGCAAGCCTGCCCATAGGGGGCGATACGCTGGCCGAGGGCATCGCCGTCAAGGAACCGGGCAACTTGACCCGGTCGATCATCGCGGGCGTCACCGACGACATCATGCTCGTCAGTGAGGCTGAGATCGAGCGATCGGTCTCTCTCCTCATCGCAATTGAAAAAACCGTGGTGGAAGGAGCGGGTGCCGCGGGACTGGCGGCCGTCATTGCCGATCCGCACCGCTTCCGCGATCGCCGCGTCGGTCTCGTCCTGTGCGGCGGCAACATCGACGCGCGCCTGCTGGCCAGCGTCTTGACACGTGAACTGGCGCGCGACGGCCGTTTGGCGCGTCTGTCCATCGACATCCCCGACCGGCCGGGCCAACTCGCGAAAGTAGCGGGCGTGATCGGCGGCGCTGGCGCCAACATCGTCGAGGTCTATCACCAGCGCGTTTTCACCGACCTTCCCGCGAAAGGCACGGAACTGAACCTCGTCATCGAAACCCGCGACGCCGGCCATCTCGCCGCGACGGTGACGGCTCTTGAGAAATCGGGCTATCGCGTCACCGTCAAACGCTCCGCCAGCGAACTCTGACCCGTCAAGGCCCGCTGCAACGAATCGCGGACTGTGCCGCCTGCGACACGGCCACACGGCTCGCCGTTCGCTAGGCTCGCCATCGCCGATTTTATGAGTCGAGCGATCCGCACGCGGGGGTGCTGATTATGGAGACGCAAACCACGGCCAGCCACGGTGCCGCGACGGATGGACTTCTCGTCCTGCTGGCCGGCGCGGAAGCGCGCGGCAAGGACCTGCTCATCGCCTCGGCCCGCCGCCGCTACGCTCACGACCCGCGTCTGGAATTTCCAGCTCGCCTGCAGACACGCGCCCCCGCGCTCGATACGGAACACATCGGGGTCCCGCGCCGGGTCTTCCGCGACATCGAACGCAACCGCGGTTTCGCCGTCTCCTGGCAGAACGCCGATGCCGACCATGGGCTCACTGCAGGAGCCCTGCAGGCACTATCGGCCGGACGCATCGTCGTCATCGCGGTTCCGCCCGCCGCCGTGGAACGCTTCCGCGCGGTCTGGCCGAACGTGGAAGTGG
>JBLMYE010000266.1:0-3257 GCA_050258115.1 Deltaproteobacteria bacterium
GCGACGACCCGTATCGACACCGGCGATCAGACCCCCCCGCGCTTTGCCGTCACCGGCCGCCGCGTCCAGGCTCCCGGATCGGAACCGGTCCATTTGACCATCGAAGCGGATGCACGGGGTATCACCAGGCTTGACGGCCCTGCCGACCGCGCGCTCTGAGCCACACCATCGCCGGTCTTTCCTCGGGCACATTGCGTTTCCGGCGGGTGCAATCCTATTGTGCGCCCGCGAGGCCGGACTGTGACGTTCGAGACGGCCCGGCAACCGGGGGACTTGCATGCGTCTCAACCCACCGACTGTGATTATTTTTCTGATTTCTCTGCTGCTCGCCTTCCTGGCGATCATGACAAAGCTGCAGATCGTGCCGATCCCGCGGCATCTGCCGCATCAGGAGTTCTGGCTGGCGATCACCGCATACTTCGTTCTGATGGTCGGCAACGTCGTAAAGGGATTGTAGGCGCCCCGCGCCGTCACCAGGGAATCTGGCGCAGATCCCGGAAGAACCCACCGGTCGGCCCGTTCTCGGGCAGGGTTGCAAGCCAGACCGGCGTTTCCGCGCCGACTTCGACGGGCCGTTCGGCTTCCGCGCCCCCCATGTCCGTTCGCACCCAGCCCGGGCACACCGCGTTGACCTTGATGTTCGTACTCGCCAATTCCGATGCCGTGATCCGCGTCAGCGCATTGAGCGCCGTCTTCGAAAGACGGTAAGCCGGGAAGCCGCTGCGCATGTCAGACAGCTGCCCCGCACCCGATGAGAGATTGACGATCCGGCCATAGCCGTTGCGCTGCATGATCGGCACGACCGCCTGCGTCAGGCGCAATGGCCCGAGCACATTCGTCTCCCACGTCTGGCGCGCGGTATCGGCTCTCAATTCGAACAGGCTTGACTTGAATCCGCCAGGCCCGTCGATGAGGATCGCGGCATTGTTGACCAGAATGTCGATGCGCCCATGGCGTCGAACGATCTCTTCCACTGCGGACGCGATCGAAGAACCGTCGGTCACATCCAGACGGACCACCTCGACTGGATAGCCTTCGTCCGTGATCGACCGGGCCGCTGCCTGCCCCTTCTCCAGATCACGCGAACCGATGACGACGAGCACACCCTTGCGCGCCAACTGCCGGGCAGTCTCCAGCCCGATGCCACGGTTCGCGCCCGAAATCAGAGCCACCCGTTTGTCAGCCATTATCCCCGCCCCAACCGCTCCGTACAGCTTGCGGAGCCTGATCCGGGCTACCTAACGACTTGCGCAGGCTTTGCAAATTAAGTCTCTTGATCACGATCAGAAATCAGTTCTGCTTCGCAAAGCGGGGAGCGCGCCGCACCGATTCCTCCCGGATCGCGGCCATGAACTTCGGCACGTCAGCCGCGAGCGACTGCCGGACGAGGAACGACGGCACGAGTGCATGAAAGCCCACCCGTGCTTCGTAAGTCACGCGTGTCCCGCCGTTCACCGGCTCCAGCGTCCAGGCGCCGTCGAGATGCTGGATATCGCCGGAGAGCAGTTTGAACGAGATGCTGCGGTTCGGCACGTATTCCGAACGGAAGACGGTGCTCATGTCTGGAAGGAAGCTCGCCCAACTCGCCACCTTATGTTCGCGCACGTCCCAGACCGCCTGCGGACCCGTCTCGATGACGCGGCAGCTTTTCAGAGATGGAAAGACCTCCGGCGCATTGGCGCACTCGGTAAGAGCGCTGTAGACGGCGGCGGCCGGAGCCGGGATCACCATGGTGGCATTCACCTGACCGTCGATGGGGCCGCCCTTTCCGGGAACGACACGCACCACCGGTTCTCCAGCGTCGAGACGCGCCCGGTCTTCCGGCGCGAACGCAAACGCAGGCGTCAGGCTGGCTACTAGCAAAGCAGCTGCGGACGCAAAGACCCGTGCGGTGGCGTCGATCATGATCACTCCCGTCGATAGCTGAAATGACAACCCCAAATGAACAGTCGCGGGCCCGGTCCGGCACCGTGACCGACGAAATCACTACGGCCGCCCCCGCCCCTCCGACCACACCCAGATCGCTCAACCTGCCCCCGCCATTTGATCTCACCGGCTGGCCGGGCCATATAAGGCGCGTATGGCGCGACCACCCAAAACAGATGGGCCGAAAGCCCGCCCCTCACGCGGCCGGTCCGGGAAGCCCCCCGCGCCGCCGCAGGAGACGGCGGCCGGAACGCCGGGTTTCGGCGAGGCCCCGCAGAGCGGGTTCGTTCCCGGCACATCGACCCTTCCCGCCCTGCGCATGTCGGGCCCCTTGCCGCCGCGCGCGGGCGACGGCTCGATCTCCGATTCGCTGAATGCGCTTCTTGCCAAACCCGCCGAACGCAGCGAACGGGCGCGGGAGATCCTCGCCCGGCAACCGATGCTGGCCTCCCACCCCATCGTCGCGGGCGCGTCGATCGACTACGTGCCCCACCGTCCCGCGCGGCCCGAAAAGAGCGAAGGCGGCATTCCGTTCGAACTCGTCTCCGAATTCGATCCCAAAGGGGATCAGCCACAGGCCATCGCTGAACTCGTCGCGGGCGTGAACGCTTTGGAACGCGACCAGGTTCTGCTCGGCGTCACTGGCTCCGGCAAGACGTTCACGATGGCGCAGGTCATTGCCGCAACCCAGCGCCCCGCCCTCATTCTCGCGCCCAACAAGACGCTGGCGGCTCAGCTCTACGGCGAATTCAAGAGCTTCTTTCCGCACAACGCCGTCGAGTATTTCGTCTCCTACTACGATTACTATCAGCCCGAAGCCTACGTCCCGCGCACCGACACTTATATCGAGAAGGAATCGTCGATCAACGAACAGATCGACCGGATGCGCCACGCAGCCACGCGCGCACTTCTTGAGCGCGACGACGTGATCATCGTCGCCTCCGTCTCGTGCATCTACGGTATCGGCTCCGTCGAGACCTACACGGCCATGACCTTCGCGGTGAAGGTCGGCGACCGGCTCTCGCGCGATCAGCTTCTCGCCGACCTCGTGGCGCTCCACTACCGCCGCAACGAGGCGGCCTTCACGCGCGGAACCTTCCGGGCCCGTGGCGATACGGTCGAGGTTTTCCCCGCGCACTACGAAGACCGCGCCTGGCGCATTTCTCTATTTGGCGACGAGGTCGAAAGCATCGTCGAGTTCGATCCACTGACCGGCCAGAAGACCGACGAACTGTCGCTGGTCAAGGTCTACTCCAACTCGCACTACGTCACGCCCAAGCCGACCCTGCAGCAGGCCCTCAAGTCGATCAAGGAGGAGCTGAAGCAGCGCC
>JBLMYE010000267.1:0-6734 GCA_050258115.1 Deltaproteobacteria bacterium
TAGGGGAACAGCCTTGCGAAATCAAGAAAAGGGCAGCTTCTTTCACGGCGGCGTCCCCCGGCCGGCGACCGGCACCTTGCCGCACCTGTTGCCGGCGGCGGTGCGGGCTTGCTCCGGCCGGAACATAGGCCTACAGAGCGCCGGCTGGAGCCTGGAGTTCAGACCATGCGCGCACGTCTCAACGATGACATCAAGGCGGCCATGAAGTCTGGCGAGAAGCGGCGGCTCGCCACGCTGCGGCTGATCACGGCCGCGATCAAGGATCGCGATCTCAGCGCCCATCTCGACGAACAGGGCGAGCCGACCGGCCGGGACAAGATCTCCGACCAGGACATCCTCGCCCTCCTGCAGAAAATGATCAAACAGCGACGGGAGAGCATCGAAACATACCGCAAAGGCGGGCGCGACGATCTCGCTGACCAGGAGGTTGAGGAAATCGCCGTCATCGAAGACTATCTGCCGCGGCAGATGGATGAGGAGGAGATGACGCGCGCCGTGACCGGCGCCGTTGCGGAACTGAATGCCAAGGGGCTGAAAGACATGGGCCGGGTCATGGCGGCTTTGAAGGAGCGCTTCACCGGAACGATGGACTTCGGCAAGGCCAGCGCGATCCTCAAAGAGGCGCTGAAGTAACACCCCTTCGCCCTTGTGGATAATGGGGGTTCGTGGGGCCCGGCACGGGGTGCGGGCTGCGAATCACTTAGCGTTCCGCTCGACAGCGCCGGTCTTCCAGAATGCCCGGGCGCGGGAGAGCCATGCGATATCCGCCTCACCTGCTCGACGAGATCAGAGCCCGCCTGCCGGTCAGCCAGGTGGTGGGGCGCAAGGTTGCGCTGAAGAAGAAGGGGCGCGAGTGGGCCGGTCTGTCGCCGTTCAAATCGGAACGAACGCCGTCCTTTTTCGTCAATGATAACAAAGGTTTTTATCATTGCTTCGCGTCAGGGGAGCATGGCGACATCTTCACGTTCCTGATCAAGACCGAGGGGCTGACCTTCCCCGAGGCGGTCGAGCGGCTCGCGGCGGAGGCGGGTGTCACGTTGCCCAAGCCCGAAATTCGTGACCGTGAGACATACGATCAGCGGCAGCGGCTTTCGGCGGTCCTCGATGCGTCGGTCGCCTTTTTCGAGGAGCAGCTGGCCGGAGCGGCAGGGGCCGACGCGCGCCGCTATCTCATCGAGAAGCGGGGACTCAGGCGGGAAACGATCAAGGCGTTCCGTGTCGGCTACGCGCCCCATTCGCGGACAGCCCTGAAAGAGCATCTCGGCAATCTGGGGTTCACCGTCGAAGAGATGGCCCTGGCGGGGATGCTGATCTCGGGAGAGGACATCAAGGAGCCCTATGATCGCTTCCGGCACCGGGTGATGTTCCCGATCGGCGACTGGAAGGGCCGCACCATCGCCTTCGGCGGTCGGGCGCTGGATCCGAATGCGCCAGCCAAGTATCTGAACTCGCCCGAGACGCCGCTCTTTCACAAGGGGCACAATCTCTACAACGCGCATCTGGCGCGGGCCGCCGCACACGACAAAGGCCGGGTGATTGCCGTCGAGGGCTACATGGATGTCGTGGCACTTTCGGAAGGCGGGTTTACGGAAAGCGTGGCGCCGCTCGGAACGGCGCTGACGCCGGAGCAGGTTGCACTTCTCTGGCGCATGGTCCCAGAGCCGATCCTCTGCTTCGACGGCGACAGTGCGGGCAAGAAGGCGGCCTACCGTGCCGTCGACACGGTTCTGCCGATGCTGAAACCCGGCATGAGCGTCAGGTTTGCCTTTCTTCCCGATGGCCTGGACCCCGACGACCTCATTCGTCAGCAGGGCCCGGAGGCGATGTAGGCCACCCTCGCCTCGGCGCAGCCGCTGGCGCAGGTGCTGTTCGACCGGGAATGGGCGCGGGACGACTGGTCGACGCCTGAACGGCGGGCCCGGCTGGAGCACGAATTGCGCCTGCTGACGGCGCGCATCGAAGAAGCGTCCGTCCGCTCCCACTACGAACAGGATATGCGCAGGCGGCTCCATGCGGCCTGGGGTGGCGAGCGCGGCGGAGCCTTCCTTCGTCCATCCCGGCAAAGCGGGTTCGGGCAGCCGCCGGCGCGCCCTTCCCGGTCCGGCTATCGCGGCGCTGCGTCGCAACCCGGCTACGGCTCCTGGCGCGGGTCAGCCGGAAACCGGGGTGCCGGCGGCCCGTGGCGCAATGAGTTGCCTGTCCACCCTCAGGCGTCTTCGAGCCTGTTGGCGAGCGCGCTCGTCAGTGGCGATAAGACCCGTCCTGGCTACCGGGAAATGCTCCTCGTCCGCACGCTGATCAATCATCCCTGGCTGGCGGTTGAAGCCGCCGAAGGCCTGGCCGGTGTCACCTTTCTCGCTCCCGCGCTTGCAAGGTTGCGCGATGCCATTCTGGCCGCGGTTTCTCTCGACAATTCGCTTGACAGCCAGGGGTTGCGCTCCCATTTGGATCGAACCGGATTAGGCGGGGTCCTTGATCTCGTCGATCGTTCGGTGACGCACAAATGCGACCGGTTCGCCGAACCCGATGCCGGGCACGCTGAGGTGGAAGTTGGCTGGCGCCACGCCCTCGCGCTGCACGAACGGCAGGTTGGGATCAAGTCGGCGCTCGAGAGCGCTGAACGAGCTTGGCACGAAGATCGCAGCGAAGATGCCTTTCAGCGCATCTGCGAGCTTCAGGCCGAGCTTGAGCGCTTGGCCCGCCCAGGAGAGCTGGATCAGATCACAGATGAAGCAGCCGCATCATGAGGGAAACGCGTGCCCACCTACGGGATTTGACCGGAGGGTGCAGGCCACCCCGGCCGATTGCACAGACATGACGCCTTGCCACTATCCGACTTGTGAATTCAGAGCCCCCGCGAGAGGCATTACTCCATGAGCCGCGCACCGCAGACTAAAACCTCCCCCGCTCCCAAGCGCGCCGCTGCGGCCGCCGCACCGCGAGCGGAAGAAGCGGCATCCGACGCGCCGGAACGCGACAGCCCGCTGCTCGATCTTTCGGACGCTGCGGTCAAGCGCCTGCTCAAGACAGCGAAGGCGCGCGGGTATGTGACCTACGACGAACTCAATGCCGTCCTGCCGTCGGAGGAAGTGTCCTCCGAGCAGATCGAAGACACCATGGCCATGCTGTCGGACATGGGTATCAATGTCGTCGATCAGGAAGAGGCCGAGGAAGGCGCGGAAGCCGTCGAGGACTCGGCGGAGGAGGAAGAGGGCGGCCGGGCCCTGACATCGTCCACGGCGCTCGTCAAAACTGAAACCCGGGCCGAGCCCACAGAACGCACCGATGATCCCGTCCGCATGTATCTGCGCGAGATGGGATCAGTCGAGCTTTTGTCGCGCGAAGGCGAAATCGCCATCGCCAAGCGCATCGAGGCCGGCCGCGAGGCAATGATCGCCGGACTATGCGAAAGCCCCCTCACCTTCCAGGCCATCATCATCTGGATGCAGGAACTGAACGACGGCAAGATCCTGCTTCGCGACATCATCGATCTGGAGGCCACCTACGAAGGACCGGAGGCCAAAGCTCCCGACGCGACCGGTGACGAGGCCGCGGAGGGCGAGGCTGAGGGCGCTGCCGGCGATGGCGCTGCCCCGGCCGGCGGGGAGATGAGCGACGACGAGGAAGACTTCGAGAACGCGTTGTCTCTCGCGGCGATGGAAGCGGAACTCAAGCCCAAGGTCCTGGAGACGTTCGACCGGATCGCGAACACCTACAAGAAGCTGCGCAAGCAGCAGGACAAGAAGCTCGAGCAGCAGGTCGCCGGCGAGCAGGGCTCGCGCCAGCAGCAGAAGGCCTATGAAAAGCTGCGTGACGAGATCATTGTCGACGTGAAGTCTCTGTCGCTCAACAACGCGCGCATCGAGAGTCTCGTCGAACAGCTTTACGCCATCAACAAGCGTCTCGTCGGGTTCGAGGGGCGCCTCATGCGCCTTGCCGACAGCTATGGTGTTGGCCGGCAGGATTTCATCGACGAGTATTTCGGCAACGAACTCGACCAGACCTGGGTGGAGCGGATATCGGCCAAGGGCAAGAAGTGGGGCAACCTGGTCAAGCAGGAGCGTCCGACCATCGAGCGCATCCGCGGCGACATCCACAACCTCGCCACCGAAACGGGGCTCGAAATCCCCGAATTCCGGCGGATCGTGAAGGCAGTGCAGAAAGGCGAGCGCGAAGCCCGTCAGGCGAAGAAGGAAATGGTGGAGGCGAACCTCCGCCTGGTCATCTCGATCGCCAAGAAATACACGAATCGCGGACTGCAGTTCCTGGACCTCATCCAGGAGGGCAACATCGGCCTCATGAAGGCGGTCGACAAGTTCGAGTACCGCCGCGGCTATAAGTTCTCCACCTACGCGACGTGGTGGATCCGGCAGGCGATCACGCGCTCGATCGCCGACCAGGCCCGCACGATCCGCATTCCCGTGCACATGATCGAGACGATCAACAAGATCGTGCGCACGAGCCGCCAGATGCTGCACGAAATCGGCCGCGAGCCGACGCCGGAAGAGCTGGCCGAAAAGCTCGCCATGCCGCTGGAGAAGGTGCGCAAGGTCTTGAAGATCGCCAAGGAGCCGATCTCCCTCGAAACGCCGATCGGCGACGAGGAGGACAGCCACCTCGGCGACTTCATCGAGGATCGCAATGCCGTCCTTCCGATCGATGCGGCGATCCAGTCGAACCTGCGCGAGACGACCACGCGCGTGCTGGCCTCTCAGACGCCCCGCGAAGAGCGCGTGCTGCGCATGCGCATCGGCATCGGCATGAACACCGATCACACGCTGGAGGAGGTCGGCCAGCAGTTCTCCGTCACGCGCGAACGCATCCGCCAGATCGAGGCCAAGGCTCTGCGCAAGCTCAAGCACCCGAGCCGCAGCCGGAAGCTGCGCAGCTTCCTGGACAACTGAGCCACCGTCATCGCCCCCGGCCCATCCGGGGGCGATTTTCTTCGCCACCCGGGCAGGCCTGCACTTGCGCGGCGCCTCGCGCACCGTCAGTGAAAATGGTGATATGGGGGGCGAAGGCCTAAGCGAGGGGGTTCACGGGGACATGCGGGCATGTTGAAACGGTGGAGCGATGCCGATGTGCGGCCGAAAACGGTGCTGATCACCGGCGCGTCGCGTGGCATCGGCGAGGCCACGGCCCGCTACTTTCTCGACCGGGGCTGGAGCGTTGCCGCCACGATGCGGACCCCGGATGCCTCTCTGCTCGCGCCCTGCAACCGGCTGAAGGTCTACCCGATGGACGTGACGTCGGCGGCTTCCGTCGAGGCCGGTGTGGAGCGGGCCATCGAGGATTTCGGACGGATCGACGTTGTGGTCAACAACGCGGGCCATTGCATCGTCGGCGCCCTGGAAGAACTGTCCGATGCGGAACTGCACACTGTTCTCGACACCAACGTTCTGGGCGCGATGCGCGTCAGCCGGGCGGCGCTGCCGCATCTGCGCGCTTGCGGCGGCGGGCGGATCGTCAACGTCTCGTCCATGTGCGGTCAGATGACATTGCCGCTCTATTCCGCCTACTGCGCGAGCAAGTGGGGCCTGGAGGGCTTCAGCGAGTCGCTCGCCTTCGAAACGCGGTCGCACGGCATCCGCATAAAGATCGTGGAACCCGGCGTCCACCGGACAGGATCGTTTGCGGGACAGATGGCGGATCATTCGGCACGGGCGGTGCATCCGAGCTATGCGGATTTCTCGGCCAAAGTTCTTCCGCGGCTCGCGGCCTTCGAAAAGGCCGCGCCTCCCGCCGATGATGTTGCGCGGACCATATTCAAGGCATCGACCGACCGTTGGCCGCGTTTGAGGTACCCGGTGGGAAGCCGCGCGGTCTTGTTTGGCCGGCGGCTCGTTCCCAGTTCCCTCTATGTGCGCGTCGTCCGCCGCATTCTTGGCGCGTGGTGAGCGGTCCTTTCCGGGGTTCGGATCGAGTCGCGAGGACCCTGCTTCCGCCGTTCGAGCGACTCCGTCCACGCCATTTTTTGTGCGTCTGGCGGGCCCGAGGAGGGCTTTCCACAGGGGGCCACGCGCTGGAACCCGCGCGTTAAGGGTTGCTTAAGTCCCTGGTTTTCAAGGGTTCGATGCCGATCTCGTGGCTTTGCCGCCACACAACGGCCTCAGTGTCTGCAACAGAGCGAATGCATCATTGTTGCGCAGGAGGGAATCACAGACCTTCGCGGCTAACGGCGGGTCACAGATCGATCGATGTGCCGTTCATGTCTGAGAGCGCGGCTTCAGTTTGCGTAACGAACCAGTAAGGCGTCCGCCTTCGAAGATGCCAACGCAGATTGGGAGAAGCTCAATGAAGAAATATAGCCTGAGCGCCCTGGTGGCGGCCGGCCTGCTCGCAGGCGGCCTTGCAACCAGCGCGAACGCTGCCGACCTCGGCGGCAACTGCTGCGCGGACCTCGAGGAGCGCATTGCTGAACTCGAAGCCACGACCGCCCGCAAGGGCAACCGCAAGGTCTCTCTAACGGTCTCCGGCTGGGTTGGCCAGCAGGTTACCTTCTGGGATGACGGTATTGAAAGCAACACCTACGTCCACGACCTCGGCACGACGCTCGGTTCGAACGTCAAGTTCACGGGCTCGGCTCAGATCTCGCCCGGCTGGTCTGCCGGCTACGTGCTGCATCTCGAAGCAATCGGCTCGGATGGTCTGACGACCAGCCAGGACGTTGTTGATGGTCCGGCCGTTTACGATCTTCTTGCCACCGGTGCTACCGCTGGTACTGGCGTTCAGAC
>JBLMYE010000268.1:0-4838 GCA_050258115.1 Deltaproteobacteria bacterium
AATGACGATGCTGTCGCCGCCCGCCTTGCCCACCACGCGGGCCGGAAGAGCCAGAAGGCGCGCGCGCTCGATGACTTCCTCCGCCATCGCCGGTGCGACGGACAGAACATAGCGGCCCTGATCTTCACCGAACCACGCCGCATGAGCCGGCAGACGGCCCTCATAGGGAAAGAGATCGGCGCCCATGTTGCCTGCGAGCGCCATCTCGGCGACGGCCACGAGCAAGCCGCCGTCAGAGCAATCGTGAACGGCTGACACCTTGCCTTCGCGAATGAGACTGCGAACCAGACGGCCGGCCTTCAGTTCATCGGCGAGATCGACGGGCGGCGGCGCACCTTCGTTCTTGCCGGTGATGATGCCTTGATAGAGGGACTGGCCGAGCCAGCCTCGTTCCAGTCCGACGACGATGAGCAGATCGCCGTCGCGTTTGAGAGCGATGTCGGCAAGATGCGAAACGTCCGGCACCAGTCCCACTCCGCCGATGGCGGGCGTCGGCGGGATGCCGACGCCGTTTGTTTCGTTGTAGAGCGATACGTTGCCCGACACGACGGGGTAATCGAGAACGCGGCAGGCTTCGCCCATGCCGCGCACGCTGGCGACGAACTGGCCCATGATCTCGGGCCGCTCGGGATTGGCGAAGTTCATGTTGTCGGTGATGGCGATCGGATCGGCGCCGACCGCGCAGAGATTGCGCCAGGTTTCGGCGACGGCCTGCTTCGTTCCCATTTCCGGATCGGCAGCGACGTAGCGAGGTGTGACATCGCACGTGGCGGCAATCGCCTTGTTGGTCCCATGGATGCGCACGACGCCGGCATCGCCTCCGGGACGGCCGACCGTATCGCCCATGACCATGTGGTCGTACTGCTGGTAGATCCAGCGGCGGGAACAGAGCGCGGGTGCGCCCATCAGTGTGGTCAGTGCCTGCATCAGGCTCTTGGGGGCTGGGACCCATTCCGGCAGGACGGGCGCGGGTGGTACGGGCTCGAAATAGGGGCGCTCGTACATGGGCGCGGAATTGGCGAGCACGGGAACCGGGAGGTCGGCTTCGACCTTGCCCTTGTGCGTCACGATCATCCGGCCGGTATCCGTCGTCCGGCCGATCACGGCGAAATCGAGCCCCCACTTCCTGAAAATCGCTTCCGCCTCGGCTTCGCGGCCGGGCTTCAGGATCATGAGCATGCGCTCCTGGCTTTCGGAGAGCATCATCTCGTAGGCGGTCATGCCGGTTTCGCGTTGGGGGACATGATCGAGCACGAGTTCAATGCCGACGCCGCCCTTGTCCGCCATTTCGGATGTCGAGGAGGTGAGGCCGGCCGCGCCCATGTCCTGGATGGCGATGATCATGTCGGTCGCCATGAGTTCCAGGCAGGCTTCGATCAGGAGCTTTTCGGTGAACGGATCCCCGACCTGCACCGTCGGCCGTTTCTCGTCGCTCTTGTCGTCGAATTCAGCGGATGCCATCGTCGCGCCGTGGATGCCGTCGCGTCCTGTTTTCGAGCCGACGTAGACGACGGGAAGGCCCACGCCCTTCGCGGCCGAATAGAAAATCTTGTCGGCTTGAGCGAGACCGACGCACATGGCGTTGACGAGGATGTTGTTGTTATAGCCGGCGTCGAAGTTGGTTTCGCCGCCGATGGTCGGCACGCCCGTGCAGTTGCCATAGTGGGCGATGCCGGCGACGACGCCATCGACCAGATGACGCGTCTTGGTGTGAGAGGGATCACCGAAGCGCAGCGCGTTGAGGTTTGCGACGGGACGCGCGCCCATGGTGAATACATCGCGCATGATGCCGCCGACGCCCGTGGCTGCTCCCTGGAAGGGCTCGATGTAGGACGGGTGGTTGTGGCTCTCCATCTTGAAGACGGCACAGTGTCCGTCGCCGAGATCGACCACGCCCGCGTTCTCGCCGGGCCCCTGGATGACCTTCGGACCCGACGTCGGCAGGGTCTTCAGCCAGACACGCGAGGATTTGTAAGAGCAGTGCTCGGACCACATCACCGAGAAGATGCCCAGTTCCGTCAGGGAGGGCTCGCGTCCGAGAATGGTCAAGAGCCGCTGGTATTCGTCGGGCTTAAGGCCATGCTCCGCCACGATCTCAGGCGTTATGGCGGGCTTTGCTGCTGCGTCCTGCATCGGGTTCCGTACCGGGTGGAGGTGGGTCGGCCGGTATATAGCGGTTGAGCCTTGGCTTGTCGCGCGTGCGGCCCGCGGCTTCCCCTGCCGGATCGCCGCGACCGACGTGTTCGGCCGTTCGGCCCGGCAGTCGCTAATTTCAAAGCCATACCGAAAACGCATGTCGGCGACGAACACCGGTTGCGTCCGCAGGTTGGCCTACCCGTTCGGGCTGTGACCGTTTTGCGCTGCAGCAATTGCAGAGCTGGATTGTGGAAGTAGCACTTTCGTATGAACCGTCAGTGGCTTACCTATTCGTCTACCAGCAGTTGAGACCGATCATGAGCAAATGAGGCCGCTGCGGGTGCTGTTTGTGTTTGCAACTCGAACACGATGGAGCCCACGATGACCATGTTGAAGTTTTCCAAGTCCCTCGTTGCAGCCGCCATTGCGCTTGTCGTTTCGGCCAGCGTTACGGGAGTTCATGCCGGTGCGAATTCGTCCGCGAGCGTCGTCAAGCCCCTGGCAGGCCTGTCGTTCCCTATCGGCTCGAAGCATGCGGTCGGATACTTCGTTCCCGGGCGGTCCGGCTGTGAGTTGACGCTGCTCGTCGGCGAGTCGGGGGATTCGGTCGCCGATCAGGAAAAAGGCGCGGCTCCGGCACGGCTTACGACGCTGGTGGCGGCGGGCCGGACAGCGCGGATCGATACGGCCGAGGGGCCATCGGTCGAGTTCTTCTGCTCGACGGGCGCGTCGTTCCTGACCACGCGCGTGATCGACCGGCTGGCTTACTCGCCAGTGGCCGCACGGTAGGCCGGCGTTGTACTGGATGCGAGAAAGGGGCGCACGAAGCGCCCCTTTCTTATTGTCGAGGGGGCGAGGTAACTAGGCGACGAGTGGATCACGCGGCCGTCATGCGCTTTGCGCAATGCTGCGATGCAATATAATGACTTCTACGGCGTAGGGTAGGCGTATAGAGTTTCGGTCATCGCGGCACGGCTGGGTTGGTCTGTTCCGTCCGCCGAAAACAATCAGAACAAGGTCCGTATCCGGACCGGGAGATTACGATGCAAGCCTTCGTCCTGGCGCTCCTCCAGCGTCAGCCGGCTCGGAAGGGCGAGAACGCCCGCTGAGCCCATGCGCTGCCGGCGCGTCTGGCCGGTGGTGCATTTCCAAGTGTCAGCCAGCCTCGCTTCTCCTCCGGGCGCTGCGGATGACATGAGCCGGAACGCGGGGTGGCCCTTTGGGCTGCCCCGCTTTTCGTTTTAGGTCTGGAGGGACGCGTTCGCTCTTCGGGTCCATCGGCCGCCGCATCAACAAGGCCCGCGCCGTTGATGGCGCGGGCTTTGTTGCGGGAAGCGAACCGAAGATCAGGCCTCCTCGCCTTCCTTCGGCGCGGCGCCTTCCTCGAACATGTCTTCCGAGTAGGTTTCGATGTCGAGTTTCTCTTCCTTGATGACGGTGACGTTCTCGCCGCGCGCCTGACGTTCGGCTTCCTCCTGCGAGCGGGCGACGTTGACTGAGACGCCGACGGTGACTTCCGGATGGAGCTGGATCTTGGCTGCGTGGATCCCGAGCGTCTTGATCGGCTTTTCAATGACCACCTGATTGCGGTCGACGGTGAAGCCGCCGGCCGTGACGATCTCGGCGATGTCACGCGTGGAGACCGAGCCGTAAAGCTGGCCGGTGTCGCCGGCAGACCGGATAGCGACGAACGACTGGCCGTCGAGCTTGCCGGCGACCGCTTCGGCTTCTTTCTTCAGTTCCAGGTTGGTCGCTTCGAGCTGCGCACGCTGGCCTTCGAACTTAGCGAGGTTCTCCTTCGTGGCGCGCAGGGCTTTTTTCTGCGGCAGGAGATAGTTGCGCGCGAAGCCGTCCTTCACGTTGACGACGTCGCCCATCTGACCGATGCGGCCGACGCGCTGAAGCAGAATGACTTGCATGGGTAGGGTCCTTTCTCGAGTGGTCTATGTTTTCAGATGGTTTGCATGCGAAGGGATCAGGTGGCGACCGGAGCCGGCGGCGGCGGCGGTCCCGATGGAAATGCGCGTTCGCGCAGACGCAGCGGCCGGTCCGCAAGGCCCACGAGCGCGATGACGACGGAGATCCACACGGCGACGACGAGAAGGGCGATGTAGAGCAGCCACAAACCGAACGGACGCCAGGGCTTTGCGCGCGTGATGTAGTGGATGACCGCGAGACCGGCGAAGACGTAGGCGAGGAAGAAGGCCCCGAGGAATGCCGTGCCGACCGCGCCGGCGGTGCCCTTCGCGCCCGTCGCCAGCAGTGAGGCGAGCAGCATCAGCGCTGTTCCAGGCGGATATTCCATGGCCGATATGTCGGGCCAGGGGCGTTTCAGCTGGCCCGCCGCCAGCGTGATGCGGCCGGCGAGCCAGAGATTAAAAACCAGAGCCGTCAGCCATGAAACGGCTGATGCGGCCGGGAGCACGGCGACCATGATGTCGGTCATCGTCTCCAGCTGGCTGTCGTCAAGCGGTTTGCCATCCGCGCCGGGCGGCATGTTCGTCTTGATCGTCTCCGACAGGTAGCCTTTCAGTCCGGTGCGCAGTTCGTCGAAGTCCTGTCCGATCACCACGAGAACCGCGAGCGTGATCGTCCCTGCCATGACGGCCGCCCACAGGACCAGTCGGCCGACGGGATACCATTCTAGCGTCTCGTTAGCCGCGCCTTCGGGCTGGTACGGGCGGTTCAGAAGCGCGAGATAG
>JBLMYE010000269.1:0-2824 GCA_050258115.1 Deltaproteobacteria bacterium
CGTTCTCGCGTCGCAGCATGTACTCCACCACAGGGCGGCGCGGCACGGTACGTCGAGAGGGCGCCACGCTCGGCCATGTCCACCTCAGCACCAACCGAACCGCACGGTGCCGAACCGCACAGGAAGACCACTTTGGCTTCTCCATGACCCCGTCGTCTCAGGAATCGCAGCCGCGGAGAAACCGGGGGCGCTTCAGGTCCGGATCGAGCGGATGCCGCTTCAATAGCGTTAGTGCAAACTCTCGGCGAGTTGATCTCCGCTGTCGTACGCTCACCATGGAGATAAGTGGCGATGGAGGCGAGCCCGAGCGCACTTGGCCGTTTGCATGACCTGGCGGTGTTCGTGGGCGTTGAGGAAGACTTGCATGCCCATCTGGGGCGACTCGTCCACCTGACGGCCTCGGTCACGGATGCAGCGACCTGCTCGATCATGCTGTTGTCGGAAGGCGACGCTGACGCGCCACGCCTGAAGCTCTGGTGCTCGACCGAGGCGCTTCCTTCTTCAGCCTGGAACGAGACACCGGGGCGCGGTGACTCGATTGCGGGGCGAGTACTCGAACAAGGGCGGCCACTGCTGATCGCTGACATTCGATCATCGGAGTATGCGGCGCTGGCGAGGCAGCGCGAGACGCTTGGCCCCAGTTTCATCTGCACCCCGATATCGGCCGCCAGGCACGTGATCGGTGTGATGAACTTATCGAGCCGACCAGATACGCGCCCCTTTGATGAGTCCGATCTGGCCTTGGCGGAGATCGTCTCAGCCCTGATCGGGAAGTCAGTACAGGTGGAGCGACTTCAGACGCTGATAAGGTCGAGGATCGCTCATCTCAGCCTGGCTAAAGAAGAGACGGCGGTCGTCGCACGTCTGACGGACGGCTCAGTGCCGCCGGCGCGAATCGCCAAATTGCTGGCGAAGTCCTTTTTCCGAGACCTTTCCTCTGCCGGATTCGATCCAGCGCAGATCATTGAAGCTGCGTCGGAGATTGTCACGTTGGTCTCGACCGACATCAGGCGATACAAGACACGCGCAAAGAGGGCAGCCAAGTAGCCGGCGAGTAGCGGTGCTCGTTCTGCGCAGTTACACCATTGGATCAAGGAGGCGAGACATGAACTCACTTGTGCTTCTCAGAGGCGGCCAACTGGCAGGTCTTATCGGCATCCTGTTGATCGTCGTGTCCGTTGCTGCAAGGCTTGCGGGCAAGTTCACCCTCGGCGGTTTCGCTTCAGGCACGTTGATGCTGGCCGGTATCGGTGCTGTCAGTGTGGGCTGCTTCCTTCTGCTGTGGCTGCTGGTTGAGCGAGGGCGGCGTTGAGAGTCAGCGCGACTCGCGCGAATAGGAGAGGTAATCCTAAGCAAACCGGACCAAACGTAGACTGTTCGGCGATGAAGCCTTGTCCGAGCTGTCAGACGGTGCGGCACACTGATGTCTGCCGAGCCGCGCCCTCGACGCAGGGACCCGCGGACCAAGAGTCCGCCGCTCCCCGCCGGAAGCGAAGAAGGCAACCTCGACGGGCGGCCCAGGCGCTCGAATCGAACGGCTTCTCGACCGTGCCCGGCCTCATGGCCGTTTGGGCCAAACTGACAGGGCGGCTTGACTTTCTTGGCAGGCCGCCTGGCACAGAGAGTTGAAGCGGACCATGAACGCGAGCATCGATTCGGAACTCACCGGACTGTTCGGGCGCTGGACGTTCGCCGCCGCGCAGGTCAGGCGGCTCGACGACTTGAACATCGACCCCGACGTCGTCAAGGAAGCCGCACAGTCGATCATCAAGGAACGCGGTCACCCGGAGCGTCAGCGCGCGATCGTCGATGCCCTGGACGACGACACGGCCGTTGCGCTGTGCATCTGGCTCCGCGATCCCGCGAACGCAGCCGGCCTCCTCGAGCAGGCCAGAGCGAAGACGCGCAAGCGAGGGTGAGCTAAGGAGAAGGCAGTCCGCGCGCCACCTGGAGGCGCGATGGGGTGACTCTCGGACAAAGCATCCGATGGTCTCCACCGCAACGAAATTGGGGCCGCACCCGCCCCGCGCTATCGGCCTACGCGGTCTCGGCGGCCGCCTGGCGCGCCCGGCCGCGCAGCTGCGCCAGTCCGTCCGACATCAGCGTGATCGTCGAGCGGTCTTCCATGCGCTCGATCAGGGCCGACACCAGGGCCCGGATCAGCGGCGCGTTCGCCGCCGACTCGCCGTCGAGCTTCACGACCTCGCTGTCCAGCAGCGACACCAGGGCGAAGTCGACCTCGGCCTTCGCCCGCACCTCGTCGACGCACTCGCTGACCCAGTCGATGCCCGCCGAGAGCGTCAGGGAGCGAGGAAGGGGAGGGGAAGTCAGGTCGATGTTCATGGTCGGTCTCCTACGGGTCGGTGGACGGGCGGCGCCGCCCGGGGTCGCCGGGGCGGCGTGCGTGCGATCGAGAGCGCGTCGCGGCGACGCGGGCCCGGACTGCCGGCCCGCCGGTCCTCGCCGCGGTGGAGGGGACCCGCGGACTTTCCGTCCGATGGTCCCCGCAGGGAAGGAAGAGGGGCCGCGCCTCGCCGGCGCAACCCCTTGATTTACTTGGCTCCCCGACCTGGACTCGAACCAGGGACCTGCGGATTAACAGTACAGTAAAATACTCAACTATTCGCCCGAAGGCCGAAGATTCCTAACGGCTTTTCCCGCCGCCGGCCGACCGAACCTCGGGCACCGAGCCCATTCCGAACCCGCGGCGTGCGGCGCGCACCTATCCGCGCAGGAACGCGATCGCGGTCAACGGCTTGCGCCAGTGCGCGCCGAGCGAAACCCGAACCGAGCCACCGGCGCGACCGAACCCCGCGAGAAAACT
>JBLMYE010000270.1:0-2742 GCA_050258115.1 Deltaproteobacteria bacterium
GCATGTTCTTCGCCTGGAAAAAGGCCCAGACGTTTGCTGCCTCGATGTTGCTCAGGGTCGCGTCCTTCGTCGCGTTTCCCCCACCCATGGCGCAGATCGCGAGGATGACCGCCAGGACGCCGATGTAGACGGCAACCCAGCGATCCCGGCCGCTGTCGCTGCCGTCCTGCACGTCTTTCGCCAAGTCATCCAAGGCCATTGTCGCGCCCCTCGGAGGCCACGAGATCGGTGCGGTTCAGAACATTCCCCGTGGCGTCGAGCCGGTACACGATGGGAGCGCCGGTCGCCAGTTCGCGCGCGATGATTTCCTCCCCCGTCAGTCCTTCCAGCCGCATGATCAGCGCCCGAAGCGAGTTGCCGTGAGCTGCGACGATCACCGATTTGCCGGCATCCACCGCCGGCCAGATCCGGCTCTCATAATAGGGCAGGACGCGTGCCGCCGTGTCCTTGAGGCTTTCACCGCCCGGTGGCGGGATGTCGTAACTGCGCCGCCAGCGCGCCACCTGATCTTCGCCAAAGCGCTGTTTGGCTTCATCCTTGTTGAGGCCGGAGAGTTGGCCGTAATCGCGTTCGTTGAGGGCGGCGTCACGTTCGATCGGCACGCCAGACTGACCCATCACGTCGAGAATGATGTCGAGCGTGTTCTGGGCCCTCCGCAGTTTGCTCGTGAACGCCTGATCGAAGCACAAGCCGTGGTCGCGCAGAACGCGCCCGGCCCACCGCGCTTCGATCACCCCTTTCTCCGTCAGATCGGGGTCGCGCCAGCCGGTGAAGAGGTTCAGCCTGTTCCATTCGCTCTGGCCGTGACGGACCAGCACGAGCGTTCGCGTCAAAGAGCCGGACGGGGTGCTGGACTGGTGCTTTTGCATCGGTGCCGGGGACGCGCTCATAATCCGAGAACGTCAGTCATCGCAAAAAGCCCCGGGCCTTTGCCGCGTCCCCATAGGGCAGCTTTGACGGCCCCGCGCGCGAAGATGCTGCGGTCGGAAGCGTGGTGCCGGATGGAAATTTCCTCCCCTTCGCCTGCAAAAATCACGGTGTGGTCCCCAACGACGCTGCCGCCGCGAAGTGCCGCAAATCCAATGTCGCCGCGACGGCGCGGGCCGGTATGGCCATCGCGCACGCGAACAGACGCGGTCGAAAGATCGACTCCGCGTCCCTTGGCAGCCGCCCGGCCGAGCATCAGGGCCGTACCCGAGGGCGCGTCGACCTTGTGCTTGTGATGCATTTCGACGATCTCGATATCCCAATCGGCATCGAGAGCCGCCGCAACGCGTTCCGTCAGCGCCGCCGCGAGATTCACGCCGAGACTCATGTTTCCGGACTTGATGACCGTTGCATGGCGCGCCGCCGCAGCAATCGCGGCCTCGGCTTCCGCGTCGAGGCCCGTGGTGCCGATCACATGCACGATGCGCCCGTTGGCGGCGAGGCCGGCAAATTCGACGGTCGCCTTTGGGCTAGTAAAGTCGATGATGGCATCGGAGCGCGCGATCAGTTCGAGCGCGTCCGAGGTGATGGGCACACCGTTCACGCCGAGCCCCGCCAGTTCTCCGAGGTCCTGGCCGAGAAAAGCACTCCCGGGCGCTTCCGTGCCGCCGGACAGCGTGCAACCTGGATCAGCCGCAATGGCGCGGACGAGTTCGCGGCCCATGCGGCCTGCGGCACCCATCACGGCGATCTTCATCAGGGACACGCTGCGCCTCCGCTTCGACGGTTGGCGGCGGGTATAGCAACCGCAGCCGGGAGCGGGAAGTGCGTCAAGGCGGTCACGCCCAACGAATTAGATTACTTGGTTTTCTTGAAGCGCTCGATCGATTCGACGATGAGCCGCCGCGCCTCCTCGGCGTCGCCCCAATGGTGAATCTTAACCCATTTACCGGGTTCCAAATCCTTGTAATGAGCAAAGAAATGCTCGACCTGCTCGGTCGAGATCGACGGCAGATCTGAGTAATTCTTGACCTTGCTGTAGCGTTTGGTGAGCTTGTCACTCGGAACAGCGATGATCTTCTCGTCGCCGCCTCCGTCATCCTCCATCACCAGCACCCCGATGGGACGGCAGTTGATGACCGCCCCCGGCGCGATCGCGCGGGTATTGCAGACGAGGACGTCGATGGGGTCGCCGTCGGCGGACAAAGTGTGCGGAACGAAACCGTAATTCCCCGGATAGCGCATCGGCGTGTACAGAAAGCGGTCCACGAACAGCGTGCCCGAAGCCTTGTCCAACTCGTACTTGATCGGCTCGCCCCCGACCGGGACCTCAATGATGACGTTGATATCCTCCGGCGGGTTCCGCCCCACTGGAATTGCTTCAATGCGCATCGCTGAGCCCCGTGTTCTCGTTGGTTGTTCGGCCGGGGTTGTCCCCGGCCGGCGGAGTTTGCCCTACCCGATGCACGAAAAGAAAGCCGCCGAAGGTCGAAACCCTCACGTTGGTGGCGCTGTGGAAACGTGCAGAACACGCCGACACGAGCTTTTTGAGCGCTGCGCGGCGTGCTGCCGCGCCCCTGGGATCAGTCTCAACCCCAGCCGAAGCCGATTTTGGCCAGATAGGAAGAACCGAAGGGCTCCTTGAGTTCTTTGAACGGCCGGCCGCCGCGCCGCCAGTAGAAGTCCTGAGCGGCCTCGTTGTCGGCCAGCGTCCAGACCACGAGGCCGCGCAGCCCCCTGGCATCCAGCCGAGCGCGACAGGCTTCGAACAGGTGCTCGCCGAGGCCTAGACCCTGGTACGTGGGTGCCATGTAA
>JBLMYE010000271.1:0-4883 GCA_050258115.1 Deltaproteobacteria bacterium
ATTTGAGCAAAGAACATTCATCGAGAACCCCGCTTGCCAGATGCGCAATTAAAGATTATCGCCTTTCGGTGCGGCAATAAGTGCTCGGAACCCTTCATCGCCGGCTGATATACGGCGGCTGTAGGGCAAAAACAAACAACTCAGTGGCCCCGAGGGGCGCGTAGTAAAGGAATTGGATCATGGCAGCTGTGAACGTCGACCGCCTGTCGCTCAAGGAGATCAATGACCTTGAGGCCAAGATCGCGAAGGCCAAGGCGGCGGCACGCGATAAGGCGAAGGCAGATCTGAGAGACAGGATCGATCGGCTTGTCGATGGCTCGGGTTTTACTATTGCCGAACTCTATGGCTTTGCAGCCCGCGGCCGTGGCCGCTCGAAGTCGGCGGCGAAATATGCCAACCCCGAAAATAAGAGCGAGACCTGGACCGGCCGGGGCCGCAAACCGAACTGGCTCGTCGCCCGCTTGAAGAAGGGCGCCAAGATGGAGGACTTCGCGCTCTGAGCGCGGGTGGCTCTGGCATCATTCAGCGGCTGCCGCGGGAAACCGCGGCAGCCGTTCGCGTTCGGGGCGTGTGGTGGACGACGGAGCATGGACTGACCTTATCCCCTTTGTTCCGCTGTAGAACGAGGAGGCCCGTCATGCGTGCGCTCGATGTTCAGGAACAAGCCCGGAAGATGTTCGTGGCAAAGGGCGGGATGGCCATTGTCGGGGCCGCCCAAAAAGGCTGTCCGTCTGGAGGGGAATGGCCGCGAGGAGGAAGCGCGCGATTGGCGCCGCATCGAAGCCGCGCTCAGCTTGCTCGCTGGTCCGCGAGCCAAATAGCCGGCCCTATTCAATTACGCACGACGTAGATCCGCTCCCAGACGAGCAGGCAGACCGCGTAGCCGGCTGCGAGACAAAGGAACGTTCGGGCGATCTTTTCGGGTTCGTCTCCAGAGAGGGCGAGCACATGCGGTGCGTGGTGGGCGACGAGCGCCAACGCCGTGAAGCCCAACGTGAAGGCAGCAAAAACAACTTGCACAAATCTTTGCGAGCGCAGTCGCATTTCGGCGATGATGTCACCTTCGGGCCGTTGGTCGTCGAAACGCATTGTCGTGCCTTACGCAATACACGTGGTGGCGCGGGCGGAATTGTTCGAGGCCCGCTCGGGGGACCATATCCGTGCCGCGTTCTTCGGTGAAGCGTCGATTTACTGCTTTTTAAGGTTGACGAGTGCCGCAAGGCGCTCGCGCACAAGGGCGTCATCGGCGGGAAAGCCTGCTGTCATCCACCATAGGTCGAGCGTATCGATGATGTGACCGATCTCCGGCCCGGGTGGGACGCCGAGCGCCATGACGTCCCGTCCAGAGACCGGGAGTGCCGGTGGCAACCAGCGGTCCGCGAGCTCATACCGCTCGCGGCGTTGCGAGCTTTCCGGACCGTCGGCGAGAGCCCGCGCCCATGTGACCAGGACACCATCGCGGAACGTTGTCGCGCCCTTTCGATAAAGGAAGATCTTTGCGGCGTCCTCGCTTTGGGCTGGGTCGAAGGCTCGGTCGGGGAGGCTGAGATCGGCGAGGCGCTCGTACTCGCGTTTTGACAGGCGGAGCCGGTCGCGCAGACGGGCGGCATCGCCGGGACCGAGAACGGCCAGCGCATAGAGGCGGCGCATGGCGTCAGGGGGAATGCCGTTGCAATCTTCGATGGCAGCGAGACGCGCGAAGGTGAGCACATCGGCCGCGCGGCCAAGGATGCGGGCCAGCACACCTGTCTCGTCCATTTCCGAAAGAACGATCGCGGCATGCGGGGCCAGAAGAAGTTTCAAAAGTTCGGCGCGGATGCGCTCGGCGGAAATGCGGTCGAGACCTTCCTGAAGCGCCGCGCAGGCTTCGTGACCTTCACGGTCGATTTGGCCCGCCGCATAGGACGCGGTGAAGCGATAGAAGCGCAGGATGCGAAGATAATCCTCGGCGATGCGGTCTTCGGGCCGTCCGATGAATCGCACGCGCTGGGCGGCGAGATCGGCGATACCGTCCGTGTAGTCGAACAAGCGGCCCTCGGCGTCGCAGGAGAGGGCGTTGATCGTGAAATCGCGCCGATGTGCGTCGCTCGCCCAATCCTCGGTGAAGGCGACGGTGGCGTGCCGGCCATGGGTTTCCACGTCCTGGCGCAGCGTCGTCACTTCGAACGGCTTGTGGCCCGAGATGATCGTCACGGTGCCGTGATCGAGGCCGGTCGGAACGGCGCCGAGCCCGGCCTTTTCCGCGCGCACCAGCACTTCCTCCGGGCGCACGGTGGTGGCGATGTCGAGATCGGTCACCGTGAGGCCCAGCAGCGTGTTGCGAACGGCGCCCCCGACGATGCGCGCTTCGCCACCGCCATCGGTGATGGCCGCGAGCACGGTCTGCGTCGCGGAATCATGGAGCCAGGGCGCCGCGGCGAGCTTGGGGTCGGGAAGATGCTGCGGATCGCGCGTCACGGCTGGGGTCCGTCGCTCATTCGATGTGGCCCGGCTCGATCTTGCCGTCCTTCAGCACGGGCGGCGTGTAGGTCTGGCCGGGACGGCCGCCGGAGGTGCTGCCAAACGCGACGAGCGCCACGATCAACAAGACGGTCCCTGATGCGGCGAGCCAGACGAGCGGCGCATCGTTCAAGATACCCGTAGGTCTTATGCGGCCGTCCGGTGTGCGCTCCAGCGTATCGGGCCGCGCGATCAGGATCCACCCGACATACGCGATCGTGGGCAGGAGAAAGAGCAGCAGATTTTCGATAACGATGCGGATCATGTATGAATGCGTTCGCTGCCGGTCATGATGCGGAGAAGAGCCTGTCGTGCATGTTGCGAAGGATACCCGCAGTCGCGCCCCAGATATAGCGTTCCCCGTAGGGCATCGCGTAAAAATGCCGGTCGCGCCCTGCGAGGGTCAGAGCATCGATACGATGATTTGCAGGGTTCATCAAAAAAGACAGGGGAACTTCGAATGCGGCGGCGACTTCGTTCTCGTTCAATTTCAGATGAAAGTCCGGCCGTACGATGCCGACGACGGGCGTGACGGCAAATCCGGTGCCCGTCCGGTACACGTCGAGAAACCCGATCGGTTCGATCAAGTGGCGCGACAGCCCGATTTCCTCTTCCGCCTCGCGCAGCGCGGTCTCGGCGGGCCCGTCGTCGGAGGGGTCGGGTTTGCCGCCGGGAAAAGCGATCTGGCCCGCGTGGGCCTCCAGGTGGGAGGTGCGCTCCGTCAGAATAACGGTCAAGGGGGCACGGGCGACGACGGGAACGAGTACAGCCGCGGGTCGGGCAGGGGCCGGGCCGGTCCATTCCACGAATGCGGAGGGGTTCAGGTCGAAATCGCTGGGCGGGGGAATGGGCTCACCGGTGCGTGGCGATCGCTGCGGCGCGGCGCGAAGCCGGCCGGAAGCAAGCGCTCGAAAAGCCGCCAGATGGAAGAGACCGGGAGCGATGGTTTGCATGATCTTGAAGGCTTCTTCAGTGCGCGCGGCACCCGAACGGTCATTCCTCTGCCCCATTTCGCGCGCCTTCGCATGTCCAAACTGACAGGCATGTCGAGATGATCAGCAGGCAGACGGACGGTAGTGTGCGGAAAACAGAGACAGCGCGCGGCGGCTTGCGCCTTGTGGCGATCGTGGCGGCTCTCTTCGTTTTATCCGCTTCTCCGCTGACCCTGTCGGGCGCGGCCCACGCTTCGCCGGAACGGGAGTTCGCCGCCAGCCTCGAGTCCGGGGAGCGGCGGACCTTCGAGACCTACATCGCAGCACGTCGTTTCTACAACCTGACGCTCGATGAGTTCTGGGCTGAGGTCGAGGAAAAGCGGGCGCTGCGGCGCAAGAAGCGCGCCGCGGATCAGCCGATCACCGCCAAGGACTATGCCAAGGGTTTTCCGCCGGACTATTCCGGCCCTCAGTTGCCGGCCGATCTGGCAAGGCGATGGGCCAAGTTCCGGGAAGCGCGCGCTGAAGCCTTACCACCGCCGGAACCCCGGCCCGGCGTGGACGATTTCCTGGCCCATGCGCGCGAGCAGTTCGGCTTCGTCCCCGACCGCATCCCAGAGCGAGAATTCAAGCGGCGATACGCGCGTGAGGCGCTGAGGGTGGGGTTGACGAAAGATCAGGTCGTGCGGGTCTATGCTCTGGAGACGAGCGGCCTCGGTACGGCGGACATGGTGGCCGGCATTCATCCCATCACGAAAAAGGGGACGCCGATCTCGACGGCGATCGGCTATGCGCAGCTTCTGTCGGCCAATTCGACGAGCGAACTCGTCAAGCACGGACCGGAGTTCATCGCGCGCCTGAAGCAGATGTCCGAGACGGCGCCGACAGCGGAGGCTCGCAAGCGGGCGGCGCGCAAGGCGCAGATCCTGACACGGATGCTTGCGGTGGCGAAGTCCGTACCGAACGAGTGGAACCGCCATGTCGCGCTCGGCAAGACGCCGAAGGGCTATGGCATCCATGCCATCAACATCGACGGTGACATCGGACCGTGGCTGCAGGTGTTGAAGCTGGAAGGGCTGAGGTCGCTTGCGGAGAAGAAAGGCAAGCCGCGGCTGACGGGAGCCGAAATCGAGTTGATGAATCTCGCCGGGCCGGCGACGGGGCTTGAAATGATGACGCCCGTGGGCCGAGCGGCGACGACGCCGAATTTCTTCGAGCGCGGCGGTTATGGCCGCAACACGATCGTGCGTGGCAAGACGGGCGCTGAACTTCTCAAGGCGCTCGACGACAGGATGAACGACAACCTCCGCAACGAAGGGGCCATCGTCTTCAGTCAGGTCTTCGACGAAATCTCCGCCGAGATGGCTGGCAGGTGATCTTCGCAGCCATTCTACCTCACGGCCACTTCACGACGGGTGGCATGGACGACAGGATGCTCTCGACGTTGCCGCC
>JBLMYE010000272.1:0-3842 GCA_050258115.1 Deltaproteobacteria bacterium
AGCGTTTGTCGCCGGTCTCCTGCTGGCGGAGACGGAGTTCCGAAAGGCTATCGAGGCGACGATCGAGCCGGTGAAGGGGCTCCTGCTCGGGTGCTTCTTCTTCACGGTCGGCGCGGGTCTCGACCTCAGCGTCGTGCTCGACAATCCCGGCGCGGTTATTCTGGGTCTTGCCGCCCTGCTCGTGATCAAGGGCGGGATCGTCGCCGCGATCGTCTCCGCGTTCGGATTCAGCCGAACGGTTTCCGGCCGGACGGCCGCGCTGATCGGTCCGGGCGGGGAATTCGCCATCATCGTCCTGGGCATTGCCGCTGCCACCAAGGTGATCACTCCCGACGTCGCCGCTTACCTGCTGGCATTGACGTCCCTGTCGATGGCGCTCATTCCGTTGCTGGACCGCCTCGCGCAGAAACTGTTTCCGATTGCCGTCACGACTGCGACCGATCCCGCGCTCGCGGCCATGCCCGCCATGCAGGATGCCGTTACGGCGATCGTGATTGGCTACGGGCGCGTGGGGGCGCTCGTCTCCGACATGCTCGACGTTCACAGCGTCGCGCACATCATCACGGAGAAGCGGCCGGATCTCGTGTCGGAAGGCCGCAAAGACAATCGGCCCATCTACTTCGGTGACGCGCTCAATACCAACTTCCTGAATCATTGCGGGTTGATGCGCGCGAAGGCCGTAATCATCACCATCCACGACTGGGAGGCGACGGACGACATCGTGCGGGCCGTGCGGGGTCTCAGCCCGAGTATCACGATCATCGCGCGTGCGCGGGATGCCTATCATGCGCGTTATCTCTACGAGATCGGGGTATCGGACGCCGTTCCCGAGACGATCGAGGCGAGCCTGCAGTTATCCGAAGCGGCACTCGTCGATCTTGGCGTGCCGACCGGGCCCGTGATCGCATCGATCCACGAAAAGCGGGACGAGTTCCGAGCCGCGTTGCAATCGGCGGCGGGCAAGGCGGGGCGCAAGGAGAGTCACGGTCTCAGAGCCAAGTCGAAGGACAAGTCCGCGAACTGAGGTGGCCCGCGCCGGGTTATTCGGTCACCTTGGACCAATCGAGAATGTCGAAGTCGGTCAGCAGGGCGGCCAACCGTCCGTCGGCGTCGAAGCCGGCATAGACCGTATAGACGCCCTCGCCCCAGCCCGCATCGAAAGCCACGACGTTGGCGGGTCCAATGCCGACGGTCAGGCGGAATGCTCCAGGCGCCACCTTTTGGCGGATGCCGGCGTTCTGGCCGGCTTCGAGCCAACTGTCGAAGAAGGTTTCGTCCTTCGCGACGGCGTCGGATGCGGCGCGTCCTGCTTCAGCGTCGAAATACGCCGCGACACCGCTGTCGACGCTCACGCCCCAGTCCCCATCCGGGTTCTCCGCGTCGCGCTGCATGTCGAGGGGTTTAACCGCTTCCCAGCGCACAACAGGGCGCTCGCTGATGTCGACCCGGGCGAATGCGACGCGGCCACGTCCCATTGCGCCTTGCAGGACCGCGAGGCGGACAGGGTAGGCGCCAAGAGGGATCTCGAGAGCAAGCGGCTGCTGATCGGTACTCACGAACGGGTCGGCGACGACGACCTTGCCGGACGTGATCTGCAACGGGCCGAGATCGCTCACTTTGAAATAGATTTTCACCGGGCGCGGTTTTTCGCCGGGCAGGGAGTCGTCGGCGGATGCGACGAAGTCGGGGGCGAAGGCGCGTGTGAAAAAAGGTGCGTGCAGAGGCCCGTCCGCGCGCGAGGGCGTGACGATGAGCGCAGCGAGGATGAGAGCGACGTAGAGTGTTCGCATACCGGGCAGCCTAAGTCTGACGACCCGTCAGCTAGCACGTCTTGACAGGCCGTGGCACGTCGCAGCCCCGCGCATCGTCAACGGTTGCGAGGCCGGTGGATGTGCAACTGTCAGGGGTGCCTCAAGCCATCGCCTTTTTTAGGTTTTGGTCGATCTTGTCGAGGAAGCCCGAGGTGGAGAGCCACTTCTGGTCGGGACCGACGAGGAGCGCGAGATCCTTGGTCATGTCGCCCGCTTCGACCGTGTCGATGCAGACCTTCTCCAGCGTATCCGCGAAGCGCTTCAGGGCGTCGTTGCCGTCGAGCTTGGCGCGATGGGCGAGGCCGCGGGTCCAGGCGAAGATGGAGGCGATGGAGTTGGTCGAGGTGTCCTTGCCCTTCTGGTGCTCGCGGTAATGCCGCGTGACGGTGCCGTGCGCGGCTTCCGCTTCGACCGTCTTGCCGTCCGGCGTCATGAGCACCGAAGTCATCAAGCCGAGCGAGCCGAATCCCTGGGCGACCGTGTCGGACTGAACGTCGCCATCGTAGTTTTTGCACGCCCAGATGTAGCCGCCGGACCACTTCAAGGCGGAAGCGACCATGTCGTCGATCAGCCGGTGCTCGTAGACGAGCTTGCGCTTCTTGAATTCAGCGGCGAATTCGGCGTCGAAAACTTCCTGGAAAATGTCCTTGAAGCGGCCGTCATAGGCTTTGAGGATGGTGTTCTTGGTGGAGAGATAAACGGGGTAGTTGCGGTTGAGTCCGTAGTTGAAGGAGGCCCGCGCGAATTCGCGAATGCTCTCGTCCAGGTTATACATGGCCATGGCCACACCGGCGCCCGGTGCCTTGAAGACTTCCTTTTCGATCACCTGACCATCTTCGCCTACGAACTTGATGGTCAGCGTACCTTTGCCGGGGTACTTGAAGTCCGTGGCCTTGTACTGATCGCCGAAGGCATGGCGGCCGACGATGATCGGCTGTGTCCAGCCGGGGACGAGGCGCGGAACATTCTTGCAGATGATGGGTTCGCGGAAGATGACGCCGCCGAGGATGTTTCGGATCGTGCCGTTCGGGCTCTTCCACATCTCCTTCAGGCCGAACTCCTCAACGCGCGCTTCGTCGGGCGTGATCGTGGCGCACTTGACGCCGACGCCGTGCTTTTTGATGGCGTGGGCCGCGTCGATCGTCACCTGATCGGATGTCCTGTCGCGATTTTCGACCGACAGGTCGTAATAGGCGAGGTTCACATCCAGGTAGGGGTGGATCAGCTTGTCCTTGATGAGCTGCCAGATGATGCGGGTCATCTCGTCGCCGTCGAGTTCCACGACGGTGCCAGTCACCTTGATTTTCGACATTCGTACGGGCCTGTGAGTTGATATGGCTGGTGTGGTTGGTGCGCCGCACCATACGGTGCGCGGGGGCCCCAGCCAAGGGCCGCCGGGACGCACCCCGGTCCCTATCGGTCGCCTTCGTTACAGGCGTTGGCTCTGGCCGCTGCGTTCGGTATAGGCCGTCCGGATGGCGGGCTCGACAGATGGACCGAGAGGCAGCATGCAGGTCGAAATTCGTGATGGCGAACCTCGCTACAGGGGGACGGCGCTCAGCACCATCGTGCATGCCTGCCACGAGAAGACCGTGGACGCCGGTCTTGCCGCTCTCGCGCTCCCGGGCCTCGACCGGGAGACGCTGGAGCCAGTCCTGACCTACTGCGCGGAACTGCGCTGCGAAGCCGACCAGGTGACGTGTCCCGGCTGCAAGCGCCGGACGGACGCCCTCGGAATTGCCTCGCTCGACGATTTCATCGCGCGGCACGAGGAGATCGTGGTCGGGGACGGCGCCGTGCGGCTCAAAGGCTCGGGAACCGGGCGGCTCACGACGCCAGGTCTCGCGGCACTGGAAAAGACCTGGTCGGGCGAAAACTACTGGTTCTGGGCGCGGCGCGTGCTGCGTAAGCTGAGGCACGGGATCCGCCGGGCGCACATTCGCAGCAGTGCCATCGCGCCGGCCGGCACGACACCGTCGGTCATCCTCGTTGAGCCGCAACTGCCCGACAACATCGGGATGGTGGCCCGCG
>JBLMYE010000273.1:0-2756 GCA_050258115.1 Deltaproteobacteria bacterium
ACAAATTGGCAGGACAGCCCGGCGCCGGGAAAGGTTGCGCTGCGAGGCCCGTCACCGATGAAAACCGGAGGCGGCGCATGTCTGACAATAACCCCACGCGGATTCTGTCGTCGATTGTTCACCCGGCACCTGCGCCTGCCGGCGATCAGGCGTTCCTGAACCGCGAACCTCGCGCCCGCTTGGCCGAGATGACGTACGGCGGCGCGTTGAGCTTCCTGCGCCGGCCATATTCCCGCGATCTAGGGCTCGCGAAGGCGGTCGTCTGCGGCGTGCCTTACGACGGGGCCACCAGCAACCGGCCGGGTGCTCGGCTTGGCCCTCGCGCCATCCGCGCGGCGTCTGCCGAACTCGGCTCCAGCGACAGCGTCCCCTACGGCGGCAATCCGTTTGCCGTTCTTCCGACCATCGATTGGGGCGATCTCTACATCGAACCTCAATTGCCGCTTCGTGTGGCCGCCGGCATCGAAGCCGGCGCCCGCGAGATTCTGGCAGGCGGCGTGAAACTGCTCGCACTCGGTGGAGATCACTTCGTGAGCCTGCCGCTGCTCGCGGCCACCGCGAGACTCCATGGCCCGCTCGCTCTGATCCATTTCGACGCCCACTCGGACACCTGGCCGGACGATGGCGCTCGGAACGACCACGGCACGATGTTCGTGCGCGCCCTCAGTTCCGGCATCATCGATGCGAACCGTTCCATTCAGGTCGGCATCCGCTCCCACAATCCCGACGATCACGGCATCGCAGTCTTGACGGCGCCGGCTGTCCACCGGATGGGCATCGATGCCACGATCGCCGCTATTCGCGAGCGCGTTGGAAGTGCCAAGGCGTATCTGACATTCGACATCGATGTGCTCGATCCGGCGTTTGCGCCGGGCACCGGCAATCCCGTGGCGGGTGGGCTGGCATCGTGGCAGGCACTTGAGATTTTGCGAGGCCTCTCTGGCTTAAACATCGTCGGCGCGGACGTCGTTGAGGTCTCACCGCCCTTTGATCATGCGGAAATCACCGCCCTCGCCGCGGCAACCGTGGCCCATGACATCCTGTGCCTGTGGGCTGAAAGCGAAGCCGCGGCCCGCGCCTGAGAACGAGCGTTGTGGAAGGCCGGCGCTCGGTGCCGGCATCCGCCGCGCGACGCTCCTTCTCGGTCCGCGACATCTGCATCTTCGTCATATAGGACGCGATGAGAACCCCCACGGTCACGAACGCGATCATGATGGTAGAGATGGCATTGATCTCAGGGGTCACGCCGAGACGAACCTGCGAATAGATTTTCATCGGCAGCGTAGTGGCCGATGGCCCGGTCGTGAAGCTCGCGATCACCAGATCGTCGAGCGAGAGTGTGAACGACAGGAGCCATGCTGAGATGACGGAAGGCGCGATGATCGGCAACGTCACCTGAAAGAACGTCGCCACCGGCGACGCGCCCAGGTCCATCGCCGCCTCTTCCACAGACTGATCGAAATCTCCGAGACGCGCCTGCACCACGACGGCCGCGAAGCACATCGTGAAGGTCGCGTGCGCGAGAACGATCGTCCAGAACCCACGGTCGAAGTTGATCGCCACGAACAGAAGCAGCAGCGACAAACCCGTGATCACTTCGGGCATGACGAGGGGCGCGAAGATCATGCCGGAAAAGAGGGTTCGACCCGGGAAGCGGCCCATGCGCACCATCACGATGGCCGCGAGCGTACCCAGGATCGTCGCCATCGTTGCCGAGATCAGGGCGACGCGCAGCGTCGTCCAGGCCGCGTCCATCAGTTGCTCGTTGTTGAGAAGCCCCTGATACCACTTGGTCGAGAAGCCGCCCCAGACGGTCACGAGCTTGCTGTCGTTGAACGAGTAGATGATGAGGATGAGGATCGGGATGTAGAGGAATGCGAACCCGAGCACGATCGAGGTGATGTTGAACCAGGTGAAGCGGTTGTTCATCGCGCAGCCTCCCGTGAACGCTGCTGGGCCCATTGGAAGGCGACGATCGGCACGATGAGAACGAGGAGGAGCAGCACCGCCACCGCCGAAGCCACGGGCCAGTCGCGGTTATTGAAGAATTCGCTCCACAGCGTCTTTCCGATCATCAGCGTTTCGGATCCGCCGAGCAGATCGGGAATGACGAACTCGCCGACCGCCGGAATGAAGACAAGGAAACATCCCGCGACGATGCCGGGAATGGAGAGCGGGAACGTGACTTGCCAGAAAGCTTTCCAAGGCGGAGAGCCCAGATCCTGCGCTGCCTCCAGCAAACGTCCGTCGATCTTTTCAAGGCTCGCATAGAGCGGCAGGACCATGAACGGCAGGTACGAATAGACAATGCCGATATAGACCGCCGTCGTGGTGTTCAGGATCGTCAGCGGTTCGCTGATAACGCCGATGTGCATGAGGAAAGCGTTGAGCAGGCCCTCGTTCTTCAGAATGCCGATCCAAGCATAAACGCGAATGAGGAACGAGGTCCAGAAGGGCAGAATCACGAACATCATCAGCGTCGGCTGCCATTCCTTGGGCGCGCGCGCCATGCCGTAGGCGAGCGGATACGCGATGAGCAAAGTCAGAAAGGTGGAAATGGCCGCGATCTTCAGGCTCGACCAGTACGCCGCCATGTATAGTTCGTCGGAAAAGATGAATGCGTACTTCTCGAAGTCGAGTTCGCCCAACTTTGCCCGGATTGCGTCCCAACCCTCGGTCAGATCGAAAACCGGCGTGTAAGGCGGAATGGAGATTTCGGTTTCGGACAGCGAAATCTTGAAGACGATGAAGAAGGG
>JBLMYE010000274.1:0-4501 GCA_050258115.1 Deltaproteobacteria bacterium
GACGGCGACCGCGACGAGCGCGAGTTGCGCGACGATCCAAACGCTGAACAGCATCCGCGCGAGGCCGTGCCACAACGATATGCGCAGGAAGAAATAGAGGAAGATAAGCAGGCTCGCCGCCATCGACGCTTCGGTAGCGGCCCGGTAGACCGCGTTGTTTTCCGCTTTGAGTTGAAACAGCTTGTGGAAGAATCCGAAGTCCACGCAGAGGTAGCCGAGCACGCACCACGCCACGAGGGCGGCGGCGGGAAAGATGATCTTGTGATTGGCTGCGAAGATCGCAGTCAGGAAGATGGCCAGCAAACCCGTCAGACCGAGCATCACGCCATTGAACAGTTGCCGCTCACGTACCTTGAGCTCGTAGTCGATCGGCTTCCAGACGAAGATCCGCGCGAACCGCTCCGACGATAACTCCGCGACATAGGTGATGGTCTGCTTCGGCTCGAGCGTGATGCGGAACACGTCGGCCCGGTCGCTATCGATGCGTTCGGGAACGAAACCGATTGACGGCGTCACGGCCTCGATGCGGCGGGCATCGAGATCGGGCCAGATGACACCTGAACCGATGATCGTGTAGCGATCGGCCGAGATCCATCGCTCGACGGCGACATCGCTCGGATTATGCAGCGCGAAAACCATCCAGCTCGGGTTGGTGCCGGGAGTCGTTGCGCGAACAGAAAGACGCCCCGTGGTCCCGTCCGGATTGGCCGCCGTCTCGATCTGGAGGCTGTCGCCACGGCCCTCGTAAAGCTCTCCGCGCGTCGTGATCTCTATTCGCCCCTGATCCGGCGCAAGTTCGATCGCATCGAGTGCGTAGGCGCGTCCGGCCGTCAGCCAGATGCCCACCAGAACGAGCAGAACTGCGGCGAGGCGGCCGGCCGGATTCAAGTCCACCCCCTGCTGTCAGATGGGGCAACAAGTCCGAAAAGCAGATGATCGCGCCACTCGCCGTTGATCTTCAGATAGCCGCGCGCGTAGCCCTCGCGAACGAAGCCGTTCCGCTCCAAGACGCGAATGGACGCCGTGTTGTGCGGCTGTGTCGCCGCTTCCAGACGGTGCAGGTGGAGATCGCGAAAGCTGGCCGCAACGAGCGCTCCCAGCGCCTCGGTCATGAAGCCCTGGCCCGTTTCCGACCGGCCGAGCCAATAGCCGACGGACGCCGACTGGGTGACACCACGCTGCACATTGGTGAGCGCAATTCCACCGACGATGCGTCCGTCTTCGCCGTCGATCACCAGATACGCATAGCCCTGATCGGCCCGCGCTTCGCGCTGATGGTGGCGTACGCGCCGTTTGAAGCCCGATTTCGTCAGATCGTCCCGCGGCCAGGCCGGCTCCCAAGGCTGCAGATGCGCCCGGCTTTCGGCCCTCAATTCCGCCCAGGGGCCATAGTCCGAGAGCTGAGGCGCCCGCAAAACCACCCTGTGGCCGCGAATCACGGCCGGCACGTCAGACACGAGGCTCGATCTCAGGAAAGCCATGGGCTGCGTATCCTGCGGGTCTTCAAGCCACTCGCGCGAGCCGCTCACCGGCACGGGCTGCCAAATCATCGCTCTTTCGTCCCGCTCCGACAACAGCGACCGAGGCCTCTTTCCGGCGCAGCGCGGCCGCCACATTCTGGACGTCCAGCGCCGTCACACGATCGACAGAAGCCAGGATTTCGGAGGTGTCCAGCACCCGCCCGTGCAGCAATATCTGCCGAGCCATCTGTTCCGCCCGGGCCGAACTCGATTCCAGGCTCATCATGAGGCCGGCCTTCAGCTGGGCCTTCGCCCTCTGAATTTCCGCTTCGGCCGGCCCTGCGGCCGCCATCCGGTCGATTTCGTCGCTCACCACGTCGATCAGCTCCCCGACCATGCCGGCCCCCGTCGCCGCGTGAACGGCAAACAGCCCGCTGTCCTTAAGTCCCCACGCCGTCGAATAGATCGCGTAACACAACCCTCGCCTCTCCCGGACTTCCTGGAACAGGCGTGACGACATACCCCCACCGAGCAGCCCCGAAAGCACCTGGGCCGCGAAAAACGCCGGGTCGCGGTAGGACGGCGCTTCAAATCCCAGAACGAGATGCGCCTGCTCGAACTTGCGGCGGCTCGCACGCACGCCGCCAGCATACGCCGCCGCTTCCTCCACCCCCGGTCCTGCATTAGTCAGCCCCCCGAATAGGGCTTCAGCGTGGCGGACCGCATCTTCGTGGCGGATAGCGCCGGCTCCAGCCAGCACCATGCCCCTCGGATGGTATCTTTCGGCCAGAAAATCTTTCAGCTGGGACCGCGAAATCGCCTTCACGCTCTCGGGCGTTCCCAGAATCGTTCGCCCTGCCGGCTGGTCGGGAAATGCGGCGTCGTGAACGAGATCGAAGGCGATGTCGTCGGGGCTGTCGAACGTTCCGGCGATCTCCTGCAGGATGACCTCGCGCTCCTTCTCCAGTTCCTCGTCGGCAAACGTCGAGTTCTGCAAGATGTCCGCCACGATCCCGAGCGCGACGCCCTCATCGCCCTTGAGAACCCGTGCGAAGTAGGCGGTCGTCTCGAGCCCCGTCGCCGCATTCAATTCACCGCCGACGGCCTCGATTTCTTCCGCGATGACCTGTGTGGACCGGGTCGCCGTGCCTTTGAACGCCATATGCTCCAGCATGTGCGAGAGGCCGTGCTCGTCCCGCCGCTCGTGCCGCGCACCTGCGTCGACCCACATACCCAAAGCGCTCGTTTCCAGATGCGGCGCCGTTTCCGTAACAACGGTGAGACCGTTGCTGAGACGCGTGATTTCCACGGTCATGCGGGCGCTCCGGCGGCGCGCGACACCTGTTCCACGAAAGTCTGGACCTCCTTCAGATCGTTCCCGAGCACGGGATAGCGCTCTGGGTCGGTCATCAGCGCGTTCAGGCGAGGTGGCAGCCCCGGCCGCAACCCCGTGATGCGTTGCATCGCATCGGGAAACTTTGCCGGATGAGCCGTGGCAAGCACCACCCGCGCGGTATCTTCGCTCACACGTTCATCAAGCGCCGCTTTGGCCGCGTACACGCCGCAGGCCGTGTGCGGATCGAGCAGATAGCCGCTTGCGGCTAGCGTTTCCCGGATCGTACGCGCCACTTCGTCCTCGCCCGCCGCCCCGCCGCCGAATTCCTTCCGCAGGCTCGCGGCCTGTTCGACCGAAAGCGCGAAGCGGCCGCTCTGCGCCAGCATCTGCATCTGGCGCGCGACGAGATCCGCCTCCCCTCCGGCGGCCGCATACAGATAGCGTTCGAAATTCGACGAAATCTGAATGTCCATCGAAGGCGACGAGGTCGCGACCACTCCACGCATCTCGTAGCTTCCCGTTTCCAGCGTTCGCGGCAGGATGTCGTTCTGGTTTGACCCGATGACGAGCCGTTCGATCGGCAGACCCATGCGTTGCGCCACGTAGCCCGCGAAAATATCGCCGAAGTTGCCCGTGGGCACCGAAAACGCGATCCGACGGTGTGGCGCTCCGAGCGCCGCCGCGGCCACGAAGTAATAGGTCACCTGCGCGACGATGCGGCCCCAGTTGATCGAATTGACACCCGAGAGGCTCACACGATCCCGGAAGGGATGATCGTTGAACATCGCTTTCACGAGGGCCTGGCAATCGTCGAACGTCCCCTTGATGGCTACGGCGTGAACGCTTTTCTCCTTCGGCGTCGTCATCATGCGCCGCTGGACGTCGGACACGCGGCCATCCGGAAACAGGATCACGACGTCGACCCGCTCGGACGATCGGAACGCCTCGATCGCCGCCCCGCCAGTATCGCCCGAGGTGGCCCCCACGATCGTTGCCCGCTGCCCGCGCTTGGCCAGCACGTGATCCATGAGCCGCGCGAGCAGTTGCATGGCGACATCCTTGAACGCGAGCGTCGGGCCGTGAAACAGTTCGAGGACGAACGTCTTCGGGTCGATCTGCACGAGCGGGGTCGTCGCCGGATGTCCAAAACTCGCATAGGCGGCATCGGCCATCCCGGCGAGTTGCGTTCGCGTCAGCGCGCCACCCGTAAAGGGCAGGATCACCTCGACGGCGACATCCGCGAACGGACGGCCCGCAAACGATGCGATCGTCTCCGGACGGAGGCTCGGCCAGGTTTCGGGGAGATAAAGACCGCCGTCGCGGGCGAGGCCGGCCAGCAGCACGTCCTCGAACCCGAGAACAGGCGCGCGGCCCCTGGTGGAAATGTATTTCACGTCGCTCGAGCTTTCGAATGGAACGAAGGACGCCGCATGCAACAGACGCTCGCGGCGCAGTTGCAAAACCCTAAGCCCCGGAAAGGGCGTGAACAAGACCGCTCGGCTGGTGTTGTAGGCGCTTACACGTCACGCCCGTCCGACCGCCGCAGGCGGCCGGCCAAATAGACAGCATAGATGGCGATCAGCGCCGCGGCCAACCCGAACCAGGTCAGCGCGTATTCCAGATGGCGGTTCGTAAGCTTCAATTCGGTCACACCGCCTTTTGGCCACCCGCCCGGCGCCGCACCCTCCGCGTCGACGAAGAGCGG
>JBLMYE010000275.1:0-4478 GCA_050258115.1 Deltaproteobacteria bacterium
AATGCGACCTTGATACCCAATGGTTCGAGCAACTGCCCGAGCCAGCCGTTCGGCGCATAGAGCGCCGTGAGCGCAATGCCAGCAACGGCGGTCGGAAGCGCGAATGGAAGATCAACCAGCGAATCCACGATCTTTTTGCCCGGAAACGAATATCTGACAATGGACCACGCCAGCAGAAGGCCGAAGAACACGTTGATCGCAGCGGCGAGCAGAGACATGCCGAAAGACAACCGATAGGACGCCACCACCCGCTCACTCGTCACGACGGACCAGAACCGCTCGAAATCCATGTGGGCTGTCTTGATGAAGACAGCCGACAACGGAATGAGAACGATGAGCGAGAGGTATGCGAGCGTGAATCCGAGCGATAGCCCGAAGCCGGGCAGCACCCTAGGAGCACGAGCCATTGACCGCCCCCATCACGACAGCGCGATGAACGCGATGAGCGCCAAAGCCGCCGTCAGAGCGCTCCAGGCTGCGAATTTTTCGACCACGTCATTCATCGTTCTGTACCACTATGTAAGGCATGACGGCTACTATGGCGGAGGCAGACAGGCGGGCTAACGAAAAAGAAGTGCTTTTCTTTGCGGATTTTCGAATATCGCGACGCCTGGACGGAACGTCACTTGCCGTTTCGCGCAAAGCCCGCGGCGAGATACAGGATTGCCGGGCAACTGCCGTTATTCGAAATCGAATACTTCAGAGTTGCGGAAAAGTGCACCGCGTCACCTTCCGACAAGGCAACCGGCGGTTCCTCACCGAACACGATTTCAACGGCACCGGACGCAAGAATGGCGGTCATCGAACCGCCGTCGCGCTGAGCTGGATAGGCCTCGCTGTGACCCTTCGCGATCCGGAGTTCCTCGAGCACATAGCCCGGCTGTCCGTTCGCCGGCCCGAGTGCACGCCGGATCGCAGGACCTTCCCGGCCGTCATCAGCGCCGGCTGGCGGACGGCGCGTCACCGTATAGAGCGTCTCGTCCGGGTCGGCGATGAATTGGGCAACCGGAACACCCAGCGCGGCCGCAACCTTCCACAACACGGTAATGGTCGGCACGCTTTTTCCCGTCTCGATCTGACCGAGCATGGCACGGCTGACCCCGGAAGCCGCGGCGAGCGTATCCAGCGAATATCCCCGCGAACGGCGGGCCTCGCGAAGATTGGTGCCTACAATCTGCGACACCCGCGCGGCCACATCCGGCTGTTTACGTTTCTCAGACGCCGGACGACGCAGGCGATAGTCAATCATGGCATTGTTCTGAAAAGGAAGCGCGCGGGGCATGTCCGAAACGATACGCACGGCATCATCCGTACTGAACGAAGAAGTTTGACTGAGCTTATGAAGAAAACGGCATTGTCTCTGACATCGCGGACAGAGGAGTGCCGCCGCTCTTGCGAGCAGCGGCTCATTTTTAATGCGGCTAGAAGCGGATGAGGCCGCCCGCGGTGACGAAGTCGTAGTCTTCGAGCGCCACGTCGGAGAACGTCGCCCCCACCTTGGGAGTACCACCCACGTCGCCAATGGTCGCTTCCGGGCTCACGTGACTGTAGGTGAGATAGAGGGTCATCGCAGCAGCGTCGATGCCTTGAGCAACGCCAAAGCCGTACTGTTGAACCGCAGTCGTATAGATGGCGCGGTTGGAGAACGGTAACGGATCGGTGCTTGCGAACTTCCGGTCGAGCGAACCACCCTCGTAGTCATAATATTGGCCATAGACGGTCGTCTTGCCGAGCGAGTTCCACTTCTTCTCGATACCGGCCTGGATCGACCAGAACCAATCCTCGTCATCAGGCGTCACATTGGCCCAGGTTGCGCTGTCAAAGAGACCATCATCCTGCTTCTGGCCGGCACCACCCTGCACGAACAGACCGCTCTCGGCATGAACGACGCTGACGGAGCCGCCCCACTGCTTGGCGTCGATCAGATTGCGAGACCCCGCAGTCGTTTTTGTTTGAGCGCCATCCGTGATCTGGGCGTAGCCGACGCCGGCGGCGATGAGGAAACCTGACCAATCGCCCTTATATCGCAACGCGACGTCGCCATAATCGTCCTGCCCCCAGGAGGCCGAGGCCGTAAACCCCTTCCACTCCGGCGACGCGTACTTGACTAGGTTGAAGCGGCGTTCGCCTTCGCCCGGCTGGTCGCCTCCTTCGCCAATCAGACGCCGCCACTGCAGAGTGGACAACGCCCCGTTCGTCGCTCGCAGGAACAGACCACCGCCTGTGTCTTCGATATCGGAGTATTTGGAGAAATCAGCCGTCTGCGTCTGGTTGATTTCCGTGATCTGGTCCGTCGCTGCTGCTTGCAGACCCACGGAGACCTGTCCGTAAGTCTTGCTGTTCAAGAACCAGAAACTGTCGCGCAGATCGAGGCCATTTTCCGAGACGCCTCCCGTGCCGGAGAAGTCAGCGCCTGGATCGTTCTGATTGAAGCGTTTCGAATTCTGCGAGCGAATGCCGATTTCGAGGCGGTAACCGGCGCTGACGTCGTCGGTGATCTTCGCTTTACCGCGGAAGCCGACGCGCGACCGAGAGTTGTCGTTGGTGTAGACGCTGGCGTTGCTTTCGAACCCGTCGTCCCACCAGAGGACCTCTTCGTTCACCTGACCGTAGATTTCGAGCGTTACCTTGCGGTTGCCCTTGCGGGCTGTCGTTGCCTCCAATTCCGCAATTCGCTCTTCGAGATCGGCGCAGCAGTCCCCACCCAGATCTGCCGCGTATGCTGCGCCGCTCAAGCTTCCGGCCCCCGCCAGAAGCCCAATCGCCACCCCGATGTTTTTCGCCGTCCGTCCCCCGAACATTGTCAAATCTCCGACATATTAGAGCCAAACTCCAACCTAACAGATTGTTATTCCTGCACATTCCAACGATGCACGACATTGCCGCAACCATCAATTCCTGCAATGGCTGCCAGAAGCGATTGCAGTGGAGGGTTGTCCACCCGCATCAGCCTGTCTGGCCGCGCGGTGTCCCGTTCCCCGCGAACGGCCTCTGTTCGCGGGGTTCGGATTTCGAAAGGCAGGCAGAGACGAAGGACGTCAGCTCTTCTTGCCGTAGATCTGATCGAATACGCCGCCGTCCTTGAAATGAACCTCGGTCGCGGCGGTCCACCCGCCGAAGACCTCATCAATGGTGAAGAGCTTCACCGGAGAAAACTGCGCCTTGTACTTCTCCTGCGCCTTGGGATCCTGCGGCCGGTAGAAATGCTTACCGGCAATGTCCTGACCTTCCGGGCTGTAGAGATAGCTGAGGTAAGCCTCCGCCACCTTGCGCGTTCCCTTCTTGTCGACGTTCTTGTCGACGACGGTCACCGGCGGTTCCGCCAGAATGGAGATGGACGGTGTCACGATCTCAAATTTGTCGGGGCCCAGCTCCTTAGTCGCCAGGTAGGCTTCGTTTTCCCACGAGATGAGAACGTCACCGATACCCCGCTCGGTGAAAGTCGTCAGTGATCCGCGAGCGCCCGAGTCGAGCACCTTGGTGTTCTTGTAGAGGCGCGTGACGAGGTCCTTGGCCTTTTCCTCGTTGCCGCCGTCCTGCTTCAGCGCCCAGCCCCAGGCCGCCAGATAGTTCCAGCGCGCTCCACCCGACGTTTTCGGGTTCGGCGTTACGACCTCGACGCCTTCCTTGCCGAGATCACCCCAATCCTTGATTCCCTTGGGATTGCCCTTGCGTACGAGCAGGACGATCGTGGACGTGTAAGGAGAAGAATTGTTGGGAAGCCGCTTCTGCCAGTCAGACGGGATCAGACCGCCGTTCTTGTAGAGCTGGTCCACATCGCCCGCCAGCGCCAGCGTCACGACATCCGCTTCGAGCCCGTCGATCACGGCGCGGGCCTGCTTGCCCGATCCGCCATGCGACTGCTTGATCTTAACATCCTCGCCCGTCTTTTCCTTCCAATGCTTGGCGAATGCCGCGTTGTAGTCCGAGTAGAGTTCCCGGGTCGGGTCATAGGATACATTGAGCAGGTCGGCGGCGGTTGCGGCGCCCGCGAGCCCGGCGAAGCTCACAGATGCACCAAGCACGATGGCCGTCCGTCGTGTGATTTTCTGAAATGACATATGCGTCCCCTTTGACAGATGCTGTACCTGTCAGGGACGCTAGCCCTGGCGAACTCTCAGCCGAACCAAGAAGAACTGCAGTGCTTATGAGAGAACCGCGCCCCGGGCTCTTGGCGTGGCGCCGGAACCGGTCAGCCGGAAGCTGCTCCGCAAGCGGAATTCTTCATTCGCATCAGAAGCTTCGCGGGACTTCCCTCGCGTCCGGCACGCGTCGCCGAGGCGGCACATCTCGCCGGCGCCTAACCTCATCGGTAGCGTCGCTCACCTCAAAGGCAATTCGTCCGATCCCGCCTCATCCCGTGCGGCATGACTGAGCCGTAGAGAGCCGGCGCGGCTCTCGAGCCGCTGCTGTTTTTCCCACGAGTCACGTATGTCTGCAGAGGCAAAAAATCCAATCCCCATGACGGCGCCCTCGAT
>JBLMYE010000276.1:0-6209 GCA_050258115.1 Deltaproteobacteria bacterium
CCATCAGTGTGTTGCCCGCCGCGGTTTACACGTCACCAGCCTGTTGCTAGACAGCGCGGCATCATACGTTCGTCATGAATCCGAGCGAGGGCCGCGTCATGCCATTCGATGCCCGAGAAGACAGGGACCGTGGCCATCCGCGCATCAGGCTCGTATCCGGCAATTCGAACCGTCCCCTCGCCGAAGCGATTTCCGCCTACGTCAAGGCGCCCTTGACGAAAGGGCAGGTGAAACGCTTCGCCGACATGGAGATCTTCGTCGAGATCCAGGAAAACGTCCGCGGTCAGGATGCTTTCATCCTGCAGTCCACCTCGTTTCCCGCGAACGACAACCTGATGGAGCTTCTCATTCTGATCGACGCGCTGAAGCGGTCGTCCGCCAAGCGCATCACGGCCGTCCTCCCCTACTACGGCTATGCGCGTCAGGACCGGAAGCCCGGCCCCCGCACTCCGATCTCCGCAAAGCTTGTCGCAAACCTCATCGAACGCGCAGGCGCCGACCGCGTCCTCACGCTGGATCTGCATGCCGGTCAGATTCAGGGCTTCTTCGACATCCCGACTGACAATCTGTTCGCGGCTCCGATTTTCGCACGCGATATCCAAGACAATGGAGGCGCTCGCGACGTTGTCGTCGTCTCTCCCGACGTTGGCGGTGTGGTCCGCGCCCGCGCACTCGCCAAGCGCATCGACGCGCCGATCGCCATCTGCGACAAGCGGCGGGAACGGGCGGGCGAAAGCGAAGTGATGAACGTGATCGGCGAGGTCGAGGGCAAGCGCTGCGTGCTGATCGACGACATCGTCGACAGCGGCGGCACATTGTGCAACGCCGCTGAGGCGCTCCTGAAGTACGGTGCGACCGAGGTGTCTGCTTACATCACGCACGGCGTACTTTCCGGTGGCGCAGTCAGCCGCATCCAGAATTCAAAGCTGAAATCCCTGGTGATCACGGACTCCATTCTGCCGACCGAAGCGGTCAAGGCCGCCAGGAACATCCGGGTGCTTTCCATCGCTCCCCTCATTGGCGAAGCCATCCTGCGGACGAGCAGGGAAGAGAGCGTTTCCAGCCTGTTTTATTGACGGGCAGTCCTGGCCATCTCGCGCGAAAATTAGTCAAGGCGCCATCGGCTCTGCTGCAATCGTTGGCAGTGCCAAAAGATTGCGTGACCGCGACGCAGTCCCCCTCGCCCTATGCAACGCGAGCCTGCGGACCGCGCTTGCATTTTTCCCTGTCCAATGGCTTCGATCGCGAACGCAAGTTTGTTTTCGCGGTGCCACCGGCAGGCCTGCGGGCCTTCCAGCGCTGCGTGACTGAGTGAAAACCGCGAGCGACAGCACCATGCCCTCGGACACGGACATCGTCGGCTACACCATCGGCTATGATCAGGAGGACATTCAATTCCCGATCTATGCGATGACGGCCCTGGCCGTTGGGCTGATTGCGGCAGGCGTCGTCAAGGGAATGCCGATACTGGCTGTCGTTGGTCTATTGCCGGCCGCCGTTGCCTATTACAACTTGCCGCTTCTGGAGCGCGGCCGCCCACGCGTCGGTTCGGGGCAGTATGGCCTCTTCATCGAGGGCCTTGGCCTCGTGTCGTGGCGCGCCATCGACCGTATCGAGACACTCGACCTGGTTGAGCGGACCGGGACCTCCCTAGACCTCGTCATCGGTCTCAAAAAGCCCATTCAGGAATGTCTGCTGGCAGATTGGCGGATGCGTCCATTCTTCCGCCGTGCCATGCGCCTGCCGTGGCGGATGGAATCGCGCACGGAGATCCGGATACCGCTCGATGTGCTCGACCGGCCGCCTGCCGAGATCACGGAAACCTTCGTCCGGATGTGGCGTTTCAATCGCGGCGCTTGAGCCGCGCAAACGGCCCGAAATCATCTTCACTGCGCCGCAATTCGCCCCCTAAAACCGTCGTCGAACGACTGCGTGTTCCAAAGGACGATTGATGCCGCACGATCAGCGCCGCTTCGCGTATCTCATGCTCGCCGTTGCCGTATCGATAGCACCGGTCGGCGCCCTCGCTGCGGAACAGGAGCCAGGGCCCCCGCCGGCCGCGCCGGAAGCGCCCGCGAAACCCGACCCCACCGCCGAAGAAGCCAAGCCTGCCAGGCAGGATGCGCCGGAAGAAGGTCGGCAACAGAGGTTTGATGCCCGACAGAAGCAAAAGCAGCAGTTTCGCGAGGACCGCCGGGAACGCCAGCAGGAGAGCGTTGATCAACGGCGCGAGCGCAATCAGGAGCGTACTATCGAGACGCAGCAGAACATCGGAGAACAGCAGCGCCGCCGCGAAGACACCGAGCGCGCTTCCCGGGAGCGGGATGAGCGGAAGGCGCGCCGGCAGGAAGAGCTGCTAAAACAGCGCGAGGCGGAGCAGCAGCAGCGCCAGGATGATGCCGAGCGCGTAAAGCGCGAGCAGAACGAGCAGAAGACACGCCAGCTTGAAGAGCAGCAACGCCAGCAGCGCGAGGCCGATGAGCAGCGCCGCCGCGAAGACATCGAGCGCACAGCCCGCGAACAGGATGAACAGAAGGTACGTCAACTGGAAGAGCAGCAGCGCCAGCAGCGCGAGGCGGAGCAGCAGCGGCGCCAGGAGGAGGCCGAGCGCGTAAAGGGCGAGCAGAACGAGCAGAAGACACGCCAGCTTGAAGAGCAGCAGCGCCAGAAGCGCGAGGCGGAGCGCGTGCCGGCCAATCCGGAAAGCCCGGAGAAGACGGTCCCGGCGCCCGATCAGGTCGAGACCCCGATAGAAAACAGCAAGCCGGGCCCGCCGCAGGAAGCCATTCGCAAGATCGAGCGCCCGGAGGGCGGCGGTACAATACCGGCGATCGCAGAGCCGCCGGCGGCGTCTTCGCCGCAGTCTCCGCCAGCCACGCGACGCATCCAGCGAGAGGACATCCGCAGGAGCTATCGCCTCGATCCGCGCCAGCAGCGCAGCTTCGAGGAGCTGAAACAGAAACGCCGCGAGCGCACCGTGGCCGACGGCAAGGTGCGCCTCATCGAGGAGCCGGACCGGCGTGTGATCGTGAAGCAGAACGATCGCGTCTTTATCCGGCACGATGAGTCCGAGCGTTTTCGCCGGATTGCGCCCGATGCCCGCACGATCCGCCGCGCCGATGGCACGCAGACGACGTTCATGACCCGCCGCGGTGGTGTCCGCATCTACGACGTCACGGACCGTCACGGACGTCTTCTCTATCGCTACCGGCGTTATCCCGATGGACGCGAAGTCGTTCTCATCGATAACCGCCGCTACTACCGCAGCGATGACAAACGCACGCGCGACGTCCTCATCGGCGCCGGCATCGGCTTGCTGCTCGGCAGCGCCATCGCTTTGGCCGCGCCCGACGTGCGCATTCCGCGCGACGAGTACATCGTCGATTACGGCCGCGCCTCGGAGGATGACCTCTATGAGGCTCTGATTGCTCCGCCCGTCGAGCGCCTCGACCGCGGCTACTCCCTCGAGGAAATCCGCTATTCCCGCAATCTGCGCGACCGTATGCGCCGCATCGATCTCGATACCGTCACGTTCGACTTCGGCTCCTGGGACGTCGGCCCTGATCAGGCCCGCGCGCTCGACCGCCTCGCCAACGGCATCCTGCGTATGCTCGAACGCAACCCGGACGAGATCGTCATGATCGAAGGCCACACCGACGCGGTCGGATCCGAAGAGGACAATCTGACCCTCTCCGACCGCCGCGCGCAGTCCGTGGCCGAAATCCTGACCATCGACTATGGCGTGCCGCCTGAGAACCTCGTCACACAGGGTTATGGCGAGGAACAGTTGAAAATTCCGACCGACGGCCCCGAGCGCGCCAATCGCCGCATCGCGGTCCGCCGCATCGGACCGCTTCTGTCGGGCCGTTTCGATGACGACCGCTATGGCGGGCCTCCCCCTCGCGGCGGCTGGGATGACGGCCGCGGCGGTTACGACGGCCGGTGACCGGAGCGGCTTGACCTCACGACGAAGCTTCCGCCCCCTGCCCACGTGGCCGCGAACGTGCTAGGTCGCGGGCGGATGCCTGACACGTCTCACAATCCCGCGGCCGTTCCTCCCCGCATCGACCTCGTCGAGACGGAAGGCTTTGCCGATTACGCACTCCTCGACAGTGGCGCCGGCCGCAAGCTGGAACGCTTCGGCGCCATCATCGTCGATCGCCCCGAGCCGCAAGCCCTGTGGGCGCCCCGCCTGTCCAGAGCCGATTGGTCCAAGGCTGATGCGGTATTCTCCGCGTCTGCCGAGGACGAGGAAAAGGGCCGCTGGCGCATCGACAAACCCGTTCCCGAAAGCTGGCCCATCAGGCTGTCATTGATCTCAAATGCGCCTTCCGACTCGCCTCCGGCGAGCCGGCCGAAAGGCGCAAGTATTAAACTCCTCCTGAAACTCCAGGGGCTTTGGCATCTCGGTCTTTTCCCTGAGCAGGTGCCGCACTGGCAATGGATGCTGGAGCGGATCGCAGCGGTAAAGGAGGGGCCTCCGCGCGTCTTGAACCTCTTTGCCTACACGGGCGCAGCCAGCCTGCTTGCCGCGGCGGCGGGCGCCGAGGTCACGCATCTCGATGCGTCGAAAAAGGCGATCGCGTGGGGCAGGGAAAATCAAGCTGCTTCCAAACTCGATGCTGCAAGGATCCGCTGGATACTCGACGATGCCGCCAAATTCGTCGCCCGGGAGGCCCGCCGCGGCAAGACCTATCATGTCATTCTCGTCGACCCGCCGAAGTTCGGCCGCGGTCCCGACGGCGAGGTGTGGGACCTCTTCACGAACCTGCCGGCGTTCCTCGCCGACTGCGCGAAGCTCCTCGACCCCAAGCAGTCCTCCATGATCCTCACCGTCTATGCGATCCGCGCCTCCGCGCTCGCGTTCGATCAACTTATGCGCGACACGTTGAAATCAAGAGGTGGTCAGTTCCACTCGGGCGAACTCGCCATCCGTGCCATGGGTGGTTTCGCCGTGCCCACGTCGCTCTTCACGCGCTGGGTGTCTACCCCATGACGAAAACCGTGAAGCCCATCACGAGTCTCACCAACGACCGCGTCAAGGCGATCCGCGCACTCGACATGCGCAAGGAGCGGAAGGAGACGGGCCTGTTCCTGGCCGAAGGTGCGTCCCTCATCATGACCGCGCGCGCAGCCGGATTTAGCCCAGAAACACTGGTCTATCGCGCCGGCGCGCTCGAGACCGACAGACAGAAGCGCCTCGTTAACGCCGTGCTTGACGGCGGCGCGGAGGTGCTCGAAGTCTCATCGGCCGTGCTGGAAAAACTCGCCGCGAAGGAGAACCCGCAAAGCATGCTCGCCGTCTTCAGGCAGCGGTGGGCGGACCTGCCCGACGTGACGGCGCTGCCGCATAAATCGGTGTGGCTCGTTCTGGAGGACGTGCGCGACCCCGGCAACCTCGGCACCATCATCCGTACGGCTGACGCGGTCGGCGCCTCGGGCGTGATTCTCGCCGGTCAATGCACGGACCCCTATTCGCGCGAAGCCGTGCGCGCAACGATGGGCTCGATCTTCAACGTTCCGCTCTCGGCCGCCAGTCGCGAGGCGTTCCTGTCGTGGGTGCCGCGCTGGCCCGGCGATGTGGTTGCGACGACGCTCGCCGCGCGCGAGGACTTCCGCAGAGCGAGCTATCGCATGCCTGTGCTACTGATGATGGGCAGTGAAGGCCCCGGCCTCTCAGACGCGCTGGCCGCGATTGCCACGCGCAACGTCAAAATCCCCATGGCCGGTAAACTCGACAGCCTCAACCTCGCCGTCGCCACTGCACTCATGCTCTATCAGCTGCGCGGTGCGGAACTGAGGCTCTAACGCGCCGGTCGGCCGGCTCCCTCGCCTTCTCATCCCCGCCTTGCCGACTCGATTGCGGCAACGTCGATCTTCGTCATGCCCATCATGGCCTCGAAGACGCGCTTGGCCTCGTCTCCGCCGGCTGCAAGGGCATCCGTCAGAACGCGGGGCGTGATCTGCCAGGAAATACCCCACCGGTCCCGGCACCAGCCGCACGCGCTCTCCTGTCCACCGTTGTCGACGATGGCATTCCAGTAACGGTCGGTTTCTTCCTGGTCATCGGTGGCGATCTGGAATGAAAAGGCTTCCGTGTGCCGGAAAGCCGGACCGCCGTTGAGTCCGATGCAGGGAATGCCGGCCAACGTGAACGCGATGGTCAGAACGTCGCCCGCCTTGCCGGAGGGGTAGTCGCTGGGCGCACG
>JBLMYE010000277.1:0-2601 GCA_050258115.1 Deltaproteobacteria bacterium
CAAATACATGCGCTCGTTATAGCTCCCGAAGACCACCAGCGGCGGCGTCTGCTTGATCGCGGCGCGTACGGCGTCGTTGTCGGGCTTTACGCCCGGCTTGCGCGGGAAGGCGAAGTTGCACGGCATGCCGAGTTCGGTTTCGAGGAACTGCCGGACGCCGCGCGTGTAGGTTTCGTTGGCCGCGATTCCGAAGGAGGCCGTGCCGAAGAAATCCTGTGTGACCGAGCGCCACAAATCCCAGATCGGCTTGATGGTCGTGTGCTTCTCCCTGGCGATGAACGGTTCGGGGTCGAGACCCAGAATTTCACCGAGTTTGCGCAGGAACAGCGTGGTCGAGTGAAGCCCGATGGGAGCCTGAAGATAGGGCCGCTCCAGCATCTCGCACAGAAGCCGCCCGAATTCGCGGTACATGCAGATGTTGGCTTCCGCATCGACCAGTTTGGGAACATCGGCCAGATGAGTCCCGAGAGGGAAGACCATATTGACTTCGGCGCCGATACCTTCGACGAGGCGGCGAATTTCGGCAAGATCGGACGGCATGTTGAAGGTGCCGTAGATCGGTCCGATGATGTTGACCTTGGGCTTCTGGCCTTCGGCTCTGGGTTTGATCTCGGGAATCTTTTTGCGGCCGAACTCCGTCCACAGCCAAGTCATGGCGCGGTCTGCGCTCTGCCACTGGTCCTCGTCGATCGTACGCGGAAGGAAGCGCTTGATGTTGGTGCCTTCCGGCGTGACGCCGCCGCCGATCATTTCGGCGATCGAGCCGGTCACGACGACGGCCGGCAGGTGCGGATCGAGCGTCTGATGTGCGCGGCGCATGGCGCCTTCGGTGCCGGTCTTGCCCAGTTCTTCCTCAGAAAGGCCGGTGACCACGATGGGAAGTTCGTGAGGTGGCAGAGCGTCGGTGTAATGGAGCACAGACGTCACGGGCAGGTTTTCGCAACCGACGGGACCGTCGATGATGACCTGCAACCCCTTCACTGCCGTGAAGACGTAGACCGAACCCCAGTATCCGCCAGCGCGGTCGTGATCCAAGACGAGGGTCATATCATCTCCTCCGCCTTGCGCTTCTTGGCTTCCTTCTCGAGCTTGCGCTTGTACTCAGCGCGGAATTCCGGCCGGTCGACGGGCGTCGTTTCCCAAACGCCCGTCGCGTAGCCTTCGCCAACGCCCTCGAAGAACTCGGTCATGGTGTCGAACCGGCTCTTGCCGGAAATCGCCGCGTTGATGACTTGAGCGAGCGAACCGGCGCCCGCCGGTCCCATGAGCGGCCGAGCCGAAATGAGGTTCGTGAAATAGAGCGAGGGTGTCGAAGATTCCTTTGCCTTCTGAACGACGGGCGTCGTTCCGATGGCGAGGTCCGGTTTGAATTCCTGGAAAGCGGCGAGATCCTGTTCCAGAGACGCCCGGTACTGGACATGAACGCCCTTGGTTTCGAGCCATTCCCGGTCGGCGTCCGACCAGCGGGTGCGCGGGCACGCCGTTCCGACATAGCGCACGTCGGCGCCGCTTTCGACCAGCAGGCGGGCCACGATGAGCTCTGAGCCCTCATAACCCGACAGAGTGATGCGCCCCTTGATCGGCTTTGCTGCAAGCGCACCGCGGATGGCAGGCAGGAATTTCGCCTTGGCATCGTCGATCTTCGGCGAGGCGACGTTGCATGCCTTGCCGATCTCTTCGAGCCAGGCGGCCGTGCCGTCGAGACCGACCGGAGCAGAGCCGACCACCTTGCGCCCGGCCGTTTCGAACTCGCGAATGCTGGCCGTGTAGAACGGATGAATGGCTGCGACAGCGGCGCAATCGAGAGCTCCATAGAGTTCGCGCCATTCACGCGTCGGAACGACGGGGCCGGTCGCGAGGCCCAGCGGTTCCAACAGCGATCCGATGATCATGGGATCGGCTGGGAACATCTCGCCCAGCAGCGTAACCGTCGGCTTCAAGCTCACGCCGGTGCGCGGCGCCTGCACGGGGCCGTGTTCGGCCTCGGTGCGGGCATACTTGAGCATCGCGCCCGCGAGGACGTCCTTGGCTTCCGCATGAGTTGGAACGCCGAAGCCGGGCACATCGATGCCGATGATGCGGACGCCGTTGATCTCTTTCGGCAGGAGCTGAAGCGGTACGCCCGATGCCGTTGGAACGCACAGATTGGTGACGACGACCGTGTCGTAGAGTTCAGGGTCGGCGAGTTTGTAGACGGCCTCGCGAATGTCCTCGAACAATTTTCCAGTCACGAGGGTTTCGGAATTGAAGGGCACATACCCGACCGTGCGGCGGGCTCCATAGAAGTGAGAGGTGAAAGTGAGGCCGTACACGCAACAGGCGGAACCTGAGAGAACCGTCGCGGTGCGCCGCATGCGCAGGCCGACACGAAGCGAACCGAACGCGGGGCACATGCTCTGGGGCTGGTCGTGCGGTCCCATCGGATAGTCGGCAGCGTAGCGTTCGAGCGTTTCGCTCTTGCCCGCGGCCGCTGCGGCTTTCTTCAGTTCGTCCTTGCCGGCGTGACAGCCGATCGCGGCCGACGTTGCGGGCGCGCACGTGTCGGCGGTGCCGGTTTCCGCCGGTCCTGCTTCAACGGTTTTCTCGTCCAACGCCGTCATG
>JBLMYE010000278.1:0-5693 GCA_050258115.1 Deltaproteobacteria bacterium
CCGCCCAGCACCTTGATGCACTGAACGCGGCGGGCGCCCGAATTGTCGGCGACGTCGAGATTGGTCTCCATCTGGATCATCGCGGTCGTCCTTCCCTTGCGGCCACCCTCAGGTGACCTATCGTCTTCATCCTACGGCCGGCTTTTGCCCTCTTGCCTGCGCCGTCAACTCCCGCCAGGGAGCCCGGCACCAAGCATCAGGCCTTCGCCAATGCCACCCAACGCTTCTTTTTCGAGATCGGCGCCGACTCCTGGATTTCCACCTTGTCGCCGATCTTGAAAGTGTTCGCCTCGTCATGCGCGTGGTACTTCTTGGTCCTGCGCACGGTCTTCTTCAGAAGCGGATGCGTGAAGCGGCGCTCCACCTCCACCACGATCGTCTTGTCGTTCTTATCGGAAACGACCACACCTTCCAGGACGCGCTTCGGCATCGCTCAAATCTCCTCAAGCGCTCTTCTGCGCGCTACCCGCCCGCTTGGCGCGGGCAACCGTCATCACCCGCGCGATGTCGCGGCGAACCTCGCGGATGCGCGAGGTGCTTTCCAGCTGTCCGGAAGCCCGCTGGAAGCGCAGGTTGAACTGCTCCTTCTTCAGCTTCGCCAGCTGGTCGTCGAGCTGGTCGAGGGACATGCCCTTAAGCTCTACAGCCTTCATCGTTCGTCCTCACTCGTTCCGTTGTGCGAGCGTCTCAGCCATCAGGCGAGACGCGTCACGATGCGTGTCTTGATCGGAAGCTTGGCTGCGCCGAGTTCGAGCGCTTCCTTCGCGATCTGCGGGTTGACGCCGCCGATTTCAAAAAGGATGCGGCCCGGCTTGACGCGCGCCACCCAAAGTTCAACACCACCCTTGCCCGAGCCCATGCGGACTTCGGCCGGCTTCTTCGTGACCGGCAGATCGGGGAAAACGCGGAGCCAGATGCGGCCCTGACGCTTGGTGTGACGGGCGATGGCGCGGCGGGCCGCCTCGATCTGGCGCGCGGTGATGCGCTCGGGCTCTACGGCCTTGAGGCCGATTTCGCCGAAGCTCAACGTCGTGCCGCCTTTCGCGGTGCCGTGGATGCGGCCCTTGAACTGCTTGCGGAACTTTGTGCGCTTAGGTTGCAGCATGATCTATGTCCTGAAGTTCCTTAAGCCTCGGTCGGCGTTTCGGTCGACTCGCCACCGCGGCCGCCACGGCCGCCACGCGGACCACGGCGGTTGTCGCGGCGCTCACCGTCTTCGCGGCGCGGACGCGGACCGGCCTGATCCTGAGCTTCCAACGAGCGCTTTTCAGCAGCCATCGGATCGTGCTCGATGATTTCACCCTTGAAGATCCAGACCTTGATGCCGATGACGCCATAGGCGGTCTTAGCAAGGCCGTAGCCGAAGTCGATGTCGGCGCGCAGCGTGTGCAGTGGCACCCGGCCCTCGCGGTACCATTCGGTGCGCGCAATTTCCGCGCCACCAAGACGGCCAGCGACGTTGATACGGATGCCCACGGCGCCGAGGCGCAGGGCGGACTGCACGGCGCGCTTCATGGCGCGGCGGAAGGCAACGCGGCGTTCGAGCTGCTGGGCAATCGACTCCGCGACGAGCGTGGCATCGATTTCAGGCTTGCGAACTTCGACGATGTTGAGATGCACTTCCGACGACGTGAGGCGCGCGAGTTCACCGCGCAGCTTCTCGATGTCGGCGCCCTTCTTGCCGATGAGAACGCCGGGGCGCGCCGTATGAACGGTAACGCGGCACTTCTTGTGCGGACGCTCGATGACGACCTTGGAAATGCCGGCGGTGCGGGCATGCTGCATGATGTGGTCGCGCATGACCATGTCTTCATGCAGTAGCTTGCCGTATTCGCCGCGTGCCGCGAACCAGCGGCTGTCCCAGGTGCGGTTGATGCCGACGCGAAGGCCGACCGGATTGACTTTCTGACCCATTACGCGGCCCCCTTCTTAGGTTGAGCCGCCTTCTTGGCAGCGGGCTTGGTCTTCTTGGCCTTTTTCGGTTCGGCCTCTTCCGCCTTCTGACGGACGACGACGGTGATCTGCGAAAACGGCTTCAGCACCTGGAAGCCACGCCCCCGGCCCCGGGCGGCGAAGCGCTTCATGACGATGTTCTTGCCGACATAGGCCTCGGCGACGATGAGTTCGTCGACATCGAGGCCATGATTGTTCTCGGCATTGGCGACAGCGCTCATCACGCACTTGCGCACGTCCTGAGCGACGCGCTTGCGCGAGAACTCGAGGTCCGCCATTGCGTCGGCGACCTTGCGGCCGCGGATCAACTCCGCGACCAGATTGAGCTTCTGGGGCGAAATGCGAATGTTCTTCGCAATCGCCCGGGCCTCATTGTCCGCGAGGCTGCGTTCACGGCTCGGCTTGCCCATTACTTCTTCACCGCTTTCTTGTCGCCGCCGTGGCCAGGGAAGGTCCGGGTCGGTGCGAACTCACCGAACTTGTGACCCACCATGTCCTCAGACACGGAGACCGGGATGTGTTTCTGACCGTTATGGACGCCGAACGTGAGACCGACGAACTGAGGCAGAATCGTCGACCGGCGGCTCCAGATCTTGATGACCTCGTTGCGGCCCGAGGCACGCGTCTTCTCCGCCTTCTTGAGAAGGTAGCCGTCGACGAACGGGCCTTTCCAAACTGAACGTGACACTTCGGTGTTCTCCTCGGCGCTCTAGCGGCCTTAGTTCTTCTTCGACTTGTGACGGCTGCGGACGATGAACTTGTCCGTCGCCTTGTTCTTGCGGGTCTTGTAGCCCTTGGTCGGCTTGCCCCACGGCGTCGCCCAGTGCTTACCACCGTTGGTACGGCCGCCGTTGGGATGGTCGATCGGGTTCATGGTGATCGAGCGGACGGTCGGACGCGTGCCCTTCCATCGGGTACGGCCGGCCTTCCCGGTGACCTGGTTCATATGGTCCGGGTTCGACACTGCGCCGACCGACGCCATGCACTCGGCGCGGACCTTGCGCGTCTCACCCGAGTTCAGCTTCAGTACGGCCCAGCCGGCATCACGGCCAACGAGCTGCACGAAGGAACCGGCGGAGCGGGCGAGCTGTCCGCCACGGCCGGGCTTTAGCTCGACGTTGTGAATGATCGTGCCGAGAGGCATAGCCGACAGAGGCATCGCGTTGCCCGGCTTCACGTCGACCTTCGCACCAGCGACGACCGTGTCGCCGACGGCGAGGCGCTGCGGGGCGAGGATATAGGCCAGCGTACCATCCTCATACTTGATGAGCGCGATGAAGGCCGTGCGATTGGGATCATACTCCAACCGCTCGACGATCGCGGGCGCGTCGAACTTGCGCCGGCGGAAATCGACACGGCGGTAAAGCTGCTTGTGACCACCACCGATGTGGCGCGTCGTGATGCGGCCATCGCTGTTGCGGCCACCCGTCTTGGTCTTACCCTCGACGAGCATCTTGACCGGCGAGCCCTTCCACAGGTGGCTGCGGTCCACCTGTACGAGGTGGCGCAGGCCTGGTGACGTCGGGCGGAATGTCTTCAATGCCATGACGGTATCCTCTAGAGGCCCGTCGTCACGTCGATGGAGTGCCCTGCCTCCAACGTGACGATCGCCTTCTTCGTGTCGGAGAGCAGCGCGCGGCGGCCCTTGAACACCTTGTTCTTGCCCTTCCGGACGAGCGTATTGACGGCCTTCACCTTAACCTTGAACAGGCTTTCGACGGCGGCCTTTATGTCCGTCTTGGTGGCACCCGGGGCGACCTTGAAGATCACCTGGTTGGCTTCCGAGACGAGGGTCGACTTTTCCGTGATCACGGGGGACAGGATCACGTCGTAGGCTTTGAGCTTCACAGTCATTTGAACCGAGCCTCCAGAGCCTCGACTGCGGCCTTCGTCAGCACGAGCTTACGGCGACGCAGGATGTCATAGACATTGATGCCCTGAATGGGCAGCAGGTCGATGTTGGGAATGTTGCGGGCCGCGCGGGCGAAACCGACGTCCAGCTCGGCGCCATCGACGATCAACGCATTGTCGAGCGAAAGCTTTGCGAACTGCTGGCGCAGCGCACCGGTCTTGCCTTCACTCGATGCTGCCTTCTCGAGCACGACAATGTCGCCGGCTTTCGCCTTAGCAGACAGTGCATGGCGAAGAGCGAGCGCGCGAACCTTCTTCGGCAACTCGACGGCATGGCTGCGCGGCTTGGGGCCGAAGGCCTTGCCGCCGCCGCGCCACTGCGGAACCGACTTGTCGCCGTGACGGGCGCCGCCGGTGCCCTTCTGCTTGTACATTTTCTTGCCCGTGACCGACACTTCGGAACGGTCCTGGGCATGATGCGTGCCAGACATGCGCTTCAGAAGCTGATAGCGCACCATGCGGTGAATGAGATCCTGGCGGGGCTCAAGACCGAAAATCGCGTCAGCGAGTTCGACCTCGCCGGCGGACTTAGCGTCCAGCGTGGTGACAGCGGCTTTCATCACGCCTGCTCCTTATTGTCGGCGGCGGCCCGAGCCTTGAACGCGCCGGGCTTGGGCGCATCGGCGTGAGCAGCTCTCTTGACGGCGTCGCGAACGATGACCCAGCCGCCCTTCGAACCGGGGACTGCGCCGCGGATCATGATGAGGCCGCGAGCCGTATCGATCTTGGCAACCACGAGGTTCTGGGTAGTGACGCGCTCGTCACCGAGGTGACCCGCCATCTTCTTACCCTTGAAGACCTTGCCGGGATCCTGGCGCTGACCGGTAGAACCGTGCGAGCGGTGCGAGACCGATACGCCGTGGGTGGCGCGCAGGCCTCCGAAGTTCCAGCGCTTCATGGCGCCGGCGAAGCCCTTGCCCTTCGAGGTGCCCGTCACGTCGACGAACTGACCGGGAACGAAGTGGTCGGCGGTAATCTCAGAACCCACCTCGATGAGGTTGTCCGGCGACACGCGGAACTCCGCAAGCTTACGCTTGGGCTCCACTTCCGCGACCGCGAACGTCCCCTTTTCCGACCGCGTCAGCCGCGACGGTTTGCGGGTGCCGGCTCCGAGCTGGAGCGCCGTGTAGCCGTTCTTTTCGCCCGTGCGATGGGCGACGACCTGAAGCTTTTCCAGCTTCAGGACAGTCACCGGCACGTGCTCCCCGGCATCGGTGAAGATGCGGGTCATGCCGACCTTCTGTGCAATCACTCCGGAACGCATTGCGCGCATTCCTTCCTATCCTTGGGATCGTGACGCCCGCCTTCTCGGCCGATGCGTCAGAGGATCCGAGACCTCTAGAGCTTGATTTCGACGTCGACGCCTGCGGCGAGGTCGAGCTTCATCAACGCGTCGACCGTCTGCGGGGTCGGGTCCACGATATCGAGAAGCCGTTTATGGGTGCGCATCTCGAACTGCTCGCGGCTCTTCTTGTCGATGTGCGGCGAGCGGTTAACGGTGAAGCGCTCGATGCGCGTGGGCAGCGGGATTGGACCCCGCACCTCGGCACCGGTGCGTTTTGCCGTGTTCACGATCTCACGCGTCGACGCATCGAGAATGCGATGGTCGAACGCTTTGAGCCGGATGCGGATGTTTTGGCCGTTCATGTCGCTTAAGACCTACAAATAGGTAAGAGCACCACCGGTTTATCCTGCAGCGCTCCCGCCAACCCCTCTACTATTCGACGATCTTGGTGACGACTCCGGCGCCGACGGTGCGGCCACCTTCGCGGATGGCGAAGCGGACCTTCTCTTCCATCGCGATCGGAGACACGAGTTCAACGTCCATC
>JBLMYE010000279.1:0-5652 GCA_050258115.1 Deltaproteobacteria bacterium
GCAGGCGCGTCTTGGCACCAGTTCGCGCAGACGCAGGCACAAGGCCGTGCAGCGGCTGTGGGATGAAGACTGGAACGCGGCCCGCGATCTCGTGCATGCGCTGCGACAGGCCTTCGAGCCGCTTTCCGTGCTCGCGGCTGAGCGGCGGGCGCCCTTGCTCGCCGAGATCGCCCGCGCACACTTGGCGGTTGCGGAAAATCTTGCGCGTATTCCAGACTGCGGGAACGAACCCTCCCCGCTCTGGCGGGAAGAGGCCGGCGAAGCGGCGCAAGCGTTCTTTGCGGAACTTGCCACCGACGGACTGCCGGAAATTGCGGTGCCGGCGGCGGACTATCCGGATTTTTACCGCAGCCTCGTTACGGGCATCAACGTGCGCCCGCGCGTGCCCGTCCATCCGCGGCTTTTCATCTGGGGGCCGTTCGAGGCCCGGCTGCAACAGACCGACGTGACGATCCTCGGCTCGCTGAACGACGGGACATGGCCGCAGGCGACCGATCCTGGACCGTGGCTCAACCGGCCGATGCGGGACGAACTCAATCTGCCCTCGCCGGAAGAAAAGATAGGTCAGGCTGCGCACGACTTCGTTTCGCTGCTCGGCGCGGGCGAAGTCATTCTCACGCGCGCGGAGAAGGTCAACGGCGTGCCGGCCGTGCCGTCGCGCTGGCTTCTCCGGCTGCAGGCTCTGCTCGACGGAGCGAACGCGCGCGGGCAGCTCGAACCTCAATCGCCCTGGCTGGGATGGGCGCGTCAGCGGGACGTGATCGCACGACGCACGCCTGCCAAGTGCCCGGAGCCCCGTCCGCCGCTCGACATGCGGCCTCGCAAGCTTTCCGTATCGCGCGTCGAAACGTTTATCGCGAATCCTTATGCGATCTTCGCGCGGGAGATTCTCGGTCTGGAGGCACTCGACGCCCTCGGCAGCGAACCCGGTCCGGCCTTGCGGGGCAGCATCATTCACGACGCACTTTCGAAATTCGCCAGCGCGCATCCCTCGCAGCTACCGAACGACAGCTTAACGACGCTCGCGGGTATCGCGCAGCGTATTCTCGACGATTATCGAACGCATCCGCGCATCGCGGCCTTCTGGATTCCGAGGTTCCTTCGATTCGCCGAGTGGTTTGCGGAAACGGAAACGGCTCGCCGGGAAAACATCGAAAGGGTCGTGCCGGAAACGGACGGGACATTGGTCTTCGACTCGCCCGGCGGATCCTTTACGCTGACGGCGCGGGCAGACCGGATCGACGTCGGTTCGCGCGGGCTTGTCATCACCGACTACAAGACCGGCACGCCGCCGAACTCGAAGCGAGTGAATGAAGGCCGGGCGCCGCAATTGCCTCTCGAAGCCGCAATTGCCATCTCGGGCGGCTTTGCCGGCGTACCGGCGGGTCCCGTTGCAGGACTGCGCTACATTCGCGCGTCCGGCGGACCGCCTCCGGGCGAGTCATTCGATATCTCTTGCCAAGATGCGGCTGCTTTGGCGGCAGACGTGCTGGCCGGGTTGAAGCGGCACATCGCGCAGTTCGACGATCCCGATACGCCGTACCGGCCGGCGCGGCGGCAGGGCTTCTCCTACGCGTTCGACGAGTTTGCCCATCTGGCACGCATTGCGGAGTGGTCGTCGTCGGAAAGTGACAGCGGCGAGGAAGACGCAGCATGACAGACCGGATTGCCACGATCGAGAAGGAACTCGAGCGGACGAAGCGAGTGCAATCCGGAGCGTCCAATCCAGCATCTTCGGCGTGGGTCAGTGCCAACGCGGGAACCGGCAAGACACACGTTCTCAAGATGCGGGTTCTGCGGCTGCTGCTCGCCGGCGTCGCGCCGCAAAAAATCCTCTGCCTCACCTACACCAAGGCCGCGGCGGCCGAGATGTCGAAGCGTGTGTTCAATGATCTGGCGAAATGGGTGATTCTGGCCGACGATGAGTTGAAGAACGAGCTTTCAAAGCTCTTGTCGCGCCCACCCACCGCGGCGGAACTGGCGCGCGCCCGGACGCTCTTCACGTCGTCGATCGAGACCCCGGGCGGCTTCAAGGTGCAGACCATTCACGCCTTCGCGGAGCGGTTGCTGCAACGGTTCCCTCTGGAAGCGGGCGTCACGCCGGGGTTCAGCATTCTCGACGAGGCAGATGCGCACGACCTGCGGCGGCAGGCCATCAACGAAATGCTCGCAGAGGCCTGCGCGGCACCGAAGTCCGAACTCGGCGGCGCCCTCGAATGCGCCGTCGCTCACGCAGCAGACGAACGATTCGACCAGATCCTGACGCAGGCGCTGTCACAAAAGGACTGGATCGAAGATGCCATCCGTCAAGCATCCGAGACGGAAGGTTTCGCCGCGACCGAGGCCATGCTGCGACGGCATTTCGGCGTGCGCGGCGAGGCTAACAGTTCATCGCTGCTCGTCGACGTCAACGGGACACTGACGTCGCGCGATTGCCTGCGGCTCGCAGAGCTGTTCCAGCGCGGCACCGCCAACGATCAGAAGTGCGCTACCCGCCTGCGGCAGATCGCGAATACCGTTCCTCTGGCTGCGCGCGCACAGCTCCTTTGCGACCTGTTTTTCAACAGCAAAGGGGAGGTTCGCGAGACCTTCGCGACCAAGGCGACTGCCAGAGCCTATCCGGAAATAGAGAGCACCCTCTCCAGGGCACAAGCCCGATTCGTGCCCCTCTGGCTGGAAAAGACTGCCTGCGACGTGATCGAAGCGACGATGGCGCTCATGCGACTGGCCGATGCCGTTCTGCAGAAATATTCCGAAGCGAAGGCCCGGCGCGCCGGGCTCGACTTCGAGGATCTCATCGCGCGGACGAGAAATCTCCTTGCGTCGCGCGGTTCGGCGGAGTGGGTCCTCTACAAACTCGATAATGGTATCGATCATCTTCTGGTCGACGAGAGCCAGGATACGAGCCCGGAACAGTGGCAGATCGTGATGCGGCTGGCGGAAGAATTCTTCGCCGGTTCCGGCGGAGACGGCGAGACACGCACAATCTTCGCCGTGGGAGACGAGAAACAGTCGATCTACTCTTTCCAGGGCGCGGCACCGGAAATGTTCGCTGAGGTGGGCAACCACTTCGCAGACCGGGCCGCCGGCGTTCAGGCGCCCTTCGAGCGAGTCGAACTCGATGTCTCCTTCCGAACCACGTCGCCCGTGCTCGCGGCCGTCGACAAGGTCTTCTCGGACCCGCAGCGTACACCGGGCGTTCCCGCCGGCCGCCGTGGCATCCACCATGTTGCCAAGCGGCTCGGTCAGGCCGGCTCCGTCGAGATCTGGCAGCCGGAGAAGTGGCAGGCCGGCGATCCTTCCGATCCGTGGTCGCCTCTCGACGAGAGGTCATCGACCGCGCCGTCTCTGCGACTGGCCGAGCGGATCGCCAAAACGATCCGCGACTGGCTGGATAACGGTGAGCGCCTGGAAAGCATGGGCCGGCCAGTGCGCGCCGGCGACATTCTCATCCTGGTGCGCAAACGGCGTCCCTTCGCCACTCCGATGGTGGCGGCGTTGAAGGCGGCCGGGGTGCGGGTGGCGGGGGCCGACCGGCTCGCCATCACGCAGCACATCGCCGTGCAGGATCTAATTTCTCTGGGGGGATTTCTGACTCTGCCGGAGGACGATCTGGCGCTCGCCGAAGTTCTGAAGTCCCCGATTTTTGATCTGGACGACGACGACCTCTTGCGCCTTGCGAATCGCCGCAAGTCCACGCTCTGGAAATCGCTTCTCGATCAGGCGGGCCTCGATCCCCGCTATGGTGCCGCGGCAGAGACCTTAAAACGCTGGCGGAAATCGGCCGACTTCATGCCGCCTTATGAATTCTGGGCGAGCCTGCTCGATCGTGACGGCATACGGGCGAAGCTGATTTCCCGTCTGGGACCGGATGCGGCCGATCCGGTCGACGAGTTCCTCAACGTCGCGCTCGATTATGACGATCACGCACCCGCGTCGCTGACGGGGTTCCTGCATGCCCTGACGGAGAACGACCGCGAGATAAAGCGCGATACCGAACAGACGCGCGATGAGGTCCGGGTGATGACGGTACATGGGGCTAAGGGCCTCGAGGCGCCGATCGTTTTTCTGCCCGACACCTGCGCCACCGGCGTCAACGCCAGCAGCGGAAGCAAAACGCTGAAGATCGAAGCCCTCCGGCGCGGCGCCGACGGACCCGTTCCCATCGTGTGGCCAGTCAGCGGTTCGAAGATGCTGCCGCAAGTGCAAGAGGCGCGTGCGCGGCAACAGCGGGCGGAGGAAGAAGAGCGCAACCGCCTGCTCTATGTGGCGATGACGCGGCCGCGTGACCGGCTCATTATCGCGGGTTTCGAAGGCAAGACCGGACGCGCCGCCCGCTGCTGGTTCAATACCGTTTGCGACGCATTCCAGGTTTCTCCGGACGGGCCCGCGGAAGAGGGCATTCTCTATCGTTCGGCGGAGGCGCAAGGCAGCGGCGTGCCTCCGGATGCCGTGGACGAGGAGACGTCCGCCGGCGTCTCGGCGCAGCCATTGCCGGCGTGGGCGCAATTGCCCGCGCCACGGGAGAAGGCTCTGACGATCCCGCTCGCACCCTCACGCCTCGCGCCCTATGAGACGGACGACGACGGGGAGCCAAGAGCGGAGCCACGCACGCCCGACCCCATGATGGAGCCGGCCGCCAGTCCGCCGTTCGCCGGCAGGGGTGATGGCGCCGGATCTGGCGGAGATCGTTTTCTGCGTGGAACGCTGACACATGCTCTGCTTGAGCATCTGCCCGAGATCGAGGAGTCGCGGCGCGCGGAGGCGGCGTCGGCTTTCCTGGATATCCGCGCGCGCGATCTGTCCGCCGCCACGCGGCGGAGCATCGCGGCGGAAGCTCTCGCCATCGTCTCCGATCCGGCCTTCGGCCCGCTGTTCTCGGCTGGCAGCAGGGCGGAGGTTCCGATCGTCGCAGAGATCGCCAATCCGAACGGACGCGGGCCGCCTTTGCGATTGACCGGGCAGATCGACCGTCTGGCCGTGACGGACGAAGCTGTCCTGATCGTGGATTACAAGACCAACCGAGGCGCGCCGCGCGATCTTGAAGGCGTAGCGCCGGTTTATCTCTATCAGCTAGCCGCTTACCGGCTGGCGCTGGCGGAAATTTACGGGTCAAAACCGATCCGGGCCGCGCTGCTGTGGACCGAAGCGCCGCACCTGATGGCAGTTCCAGAAGCAATTCTCGACAGTTACGTTGACGGTTTATGGCGGCTCGACGGCGCGACACTTGACGCGGCGGGCGGGCGTTCCTAAGTCTTCGATCCGATCCGGACCGGCGGCTCCCTGCGCGCCGGTGGAAACAGAGAGACAGTCATGGGCCACGAAACCCCCGTCGTTTCCGACAACACCTTCGATGAAGTGGTGCTCAAATCGGCCGAGCCCGTCGTCGTCGATTTCTTCGCGGAGTGGTGCGGCCCGTGCAAGGCGATGGCGCCGACGCTCGACGCCGTTGCCGCCGACATGAAGGGCAAGGTCAAGGTCGTCAAAGTGGACGTGGACAAGAGTCCCGCCATCACGACGAAGTATGGAATCCAGGCCATGCCCACGCTGATCGTGTTCCACGGCGGCGAGGTGAAGGCGCGCCAATCGGGCGCGATGGTTCAAAAGAAGCGACTGGAAGACTTCATCAACCGAGCGCTGGTTTGAGCCGTT
>JBLMYE010000280.1:0-4991 GCA_050258115.1 Deltaproteobacteria bacterium
GCATCGGGCTCAAGATCGATAACGTCGACGTTGGCCACGCGCCCTACCTGCGCTGCCACACCTTCGCGTGCTACGCGCAGGTGACCCTTGACGACAAACTGATCTCGCAGTTTTCCAACGGCAAGACCGCCATTTTCATCATCTTCCAGACTGAAGAAGCCGGCATTGGCATTCCGCTGTCGCTCAACGGTTTCGGTCAGGCGCTCGCAGCACTTCCCTGATCAGCGAAGATCGCTCACGCCTTGCCGTTGACCGCCGCGGGAACGCGACCAACGCCCGCCTTGCCCGCGTTTGCCGGTGCCGAATGGACCGCAACGGGCTTAGGGAACGTCACCGGAGCGGAAGGCGCCACAGCCCCGCCCGGCGCCGGGGGCAGAGCCGCGAACATCTCGCTCCAGGCGTTTGCGATGCGGTTGGTTGCATCCTGATACTGGCCCATGGCCGTCTGCCAGAAAAGCATCTGCTCGTTGAGAAGGTCACTATGGCTCCGGCAGCGTGACAGCCGCTGCGGGATGCTGATATCGGCCTGAGCCCGGCGGCTGGCCAGGCGGATCAGTTCCACTTGCTGAACGGTCAACGCCTTCATCGGTCCGAAACCGGCCGAAAGGCCTTCGAGCATCTGCTTGGGATCAAGCGACATCGGATCGAAAGGCTTGGCGGCAAAGGTCTGCGTGCCGAGCCAATCGTGCAGGTGAGGATTGTTGGGGGATGGCTTGTCCATAACGCGGGTGACCTCTCGCTCTTCGCGCTTCCACTTGCGCCTCTCCGGAGCGCCCGGACCAATGTTTATTTTATCATCATTGCCGAAATCTCAACCCGCCGCCCGATGAAATTGATGGCAGAGCTTGTTTCAACTTAAGATTGATGATGCGGACGCGCCATTCAACCCCATGATGTATAACGCATATCATGGTTAAAAGTGATTTGACCACGGATCAACCAAGCGCATTCTGACCGCTGTTCAGTATTGCGTGGTCAAGTGTGCGTATGCGGGGGCGGGAGCGACAGCAGGTCCGGTATGGACCCTGTGCGGCGATGGTGGCGGCCGTTATAGCGGCCGCCACCACCGTCACCTCTTCTGCAGGGGCTGGAGACGACCGCCCGCACTGGCGCGAAGTCTGGAAGTGGCGGGAGACGTGGTCCGGCGTGGATGTCGCCAGGGACAACTGGCTCGTCTATTCGGGCACCACCGTTGCACCGTTCGGTCACATTCACGAACCGGGTCTGCGCGTCAGGGCCTCGGGCGGCTATGGCCAATACGCCTACACGGGCAATCGCAGCATCGACGCTTCAGAGCACATCCAGACTTTCCAAGCCGCCACATATTTCGGCGAGGTCTTGGTCGGCTACCTTGAAAGTTTCGGCCCCCTCACCGCCAAAGCCTTTGCCGGCGCGTCGTATCTTGCGCACGATATCGCACCAAATGACCCCGACAATCAGGTCACCGGCAATGAAATCGGGTTCAAGGGCGTTGTCGAACTGTGGCTCGATATCGGCGACATCGGTTTCGCGTCGCTCGACGCGACCTGGAATACCGCCTTTGAAACGCGCAGCGCACGCTCTCGGGTCGGCTTGTATGTGGCACCCAGCCTCAGTGCCGGCTTCGAGGCCTGGCTGAACCTCGATGCGCAGAGCAATTGCGACCTCGGCTGGGACGACACGGCGGCTTGTCATCAGGACGATGAAACCGCATTGCTCGACTACACGCGGGCCGGCCTCTTTCTGCGCTATGTTTGGGACGACGGCGAGATCTCGATTTCGGGCGGCGTCTCCGGCGGCAGTTTCCAGTCGGCAGGAGACGCGGCGCCCGAGCCTTATGCAACGCTGAATTGGATCACGCAATTCTAGCGACGCGCCGCTATCGCAGTGTAATTGCTCCGCAATTGCCGCTAACAGTTCGTGCAGACCAAATCGCCGCGAGATGAGCCATGCACGCACGCGTCCTGATTACCGTCGTCACCGCAGCGACGCTTGCCGCCCAACCGGCCGCACCACCCGCGCATGCGGCCAAAGCCTGTAGCGATGTCGCTGTCTCGGCCCGCGGTGAACCAGCCCGCTTCGCGTGGCTCGCAAAAACCAAGGCCCGCGCCAATTGGCGAAGAAAGGTGCGCGCGACACCGGGCCTCGGCACCGATTATTCCAACTGGGGTGCCGCCGAAACCAGCGACGAACGCTGTATCTCAAGCGAAGACGGAACTGTCTGTGTCTTTACGGGATACCCCTGCAAGCGCTGAGCAGTATTGCCCGTCCAAGAGTCCCTGCAATTCGACCGCCGGGTACCAATCCACCCGCTCCGCCTCCCGGGCGGCTTGGTCCCCGCCAGGGAGTCGCCCGGCTTCACTCCGCCCGTTCCGCGCCCGGCAGCCGGCTCCCCACAGGAGACTCGCCGGGCGCTCCTCAAAAAGAACAACCATTCACCTTGACGGCCGAACACAGCTGATCCAAATAAAACGAGCGTTCGTTTTGCGTATGGGCGGTGCCATACTGTCGTTTGAAATCCGGGCCGGCGAGGATCTCATGCCGAGACTGAAACCCGATACTCAGCGCGCCCGTCGCGAGAACATCCTCGACGCGGCGGAACGTTGCTTCGCACGCTCCGGTTTTCACGCCACGAGCATGCAGGACATTTGTCGCGAAGCGGGCGTGTCTCCGGGCGCTCTCTATATTTACTTCCGGTCCAAGGAAGACCTGATCGCGGGCATCTCCGAACGCAATCGCCAGGATTTCCAGTCGCGCTTCGCCCAACTCGCCGAAGCAGCGGATTTCTTCGCGGCACTCGAAGCCATCGGCAAGGCCTACTTCGTCGAGGACGAACCCGAGCGCCGTCAGATCTGCCTGGAGATCGGGGTCGAGTCGACGCGCAGTGCGCAGATCGGCGAAATCCATCGTTCGGTCGACGCGTTCGTTCTATCGAGCTTCCAGGCGCTCTTCCAACGCATGATCGACGAGGGGCGCATTCGCCCGGCATTGGACGCCGCGGCACTGGCACGCATCTTCATGGTCATCGGCGATGGTCTCTTCTGGCGCAGCGGAGTCGATCACCAGTTCGATCTCGCAAAGACGATTCCTGATTTCGTCGCCGTCATCCGGCAACTTTTGAATCCCGTCGAAGACGCCGGCGCGCATCCGGCGGGAGTTGTGGAGGCAGCAGAGTGACGCGTTCAAGCCTCATCAAAACCGGGGTTGCAATGACCGTCGCCGCCGCCGTCTGGTGGACCGGAGCATACAAACCAGTCGTCGACCTGCTCGCGCATCGCAAGCCGAAAACCGAAAAGGCGATTGCCGTTGCGCCGCCCTCCGTCACCGTAAGCCGTGTGGCCCCGGCTGATTTCGTCGAGACCGTGCTTGTCACCGGATCGCTCGTTCCGCGCGAAGAAGTCCTGGTAGCGCCGGAGGTGGAGGGGCTCCGCATTCTCGAACTCCGCGTCGATCAGGGCGACCGCGTCAAGAAAGGCGACGTGCTTGCCGTGTTGGAGACCACGACGCTCGATGCGCAGCTGGCGCAAAACGCCGCCAACCTCGAGCGCGCCACCGCTGCCATCGCACAAGCTAAGAGTCAAATTACGGAAGTCGAAGCGCGGCTGACTGAGGCCGAGGCTCAGTTGGATCGGGCCAAGCCTCTATCCGAGCAAGGCTACCTTTCCGGCAGCACGCTCGATGCTCGCACCGCCGCCAAACGTTCGCTGCAGGCGCTCCTCGTCTCCGCGCAGGGTGGCCTCAAGGCCGCTGAAGCCGAGAAAGTTCAGCTGGAGGCGGCCCGCCGCGAACTCGATTGGCGCCGCTCCCGCACGGACGTGCGCGCACCGGTCGAGGGCATCATTTCACGGCGCTCCGCTCACATCGGCGCAATCGCGACTGCGGTTGGCATAGCGGCCGGCGATCCGATGTTCCGGATCGTGCAGAACGGCGAAATCGAATTGAACGCAGAGGTCGAGGAATCTCAGATCCGTAAGGTCGCGCCTGGCCAGCCGGTCACGATCACCGTTGCCGATGGAAACACCGTGACTGGTAAGGTGCGCCTCGTCTCTCCCGAAGTCGATAACTCGACGAGGCTCGGCCGTGTCCGCGTGTTCATCGGCGCCGACGACCGGCTGCGTGTGGGCTCGTTCGCGAGCGGTCAGATTGAGACTGCACGAGAACATGGACTGGCCGTTCCCGTCTCTGCGGTCAGCACGTCAGGAAACCGGTCGAATGTCCTCGTGCTTGATGGCGATACCGTTCGTGAGCGTGCGATCCAGACCGGGCTGACTTCCAGCGGCCTCGTGGAAGTGCGCAGCGGCTTGGGCGACGGCGATCGCGTTATCACGCGGGCGGGCACCTTCCTGAAAGACGGCGACCTCGTCCGCCCTGTCGAAACAGACTCCCGCGCGGTGAGTGAAGCCCAATGAGTGCGTCATCCTCCGGCATCAACTTTTCTGCTTATTCCATTCGCCGGCCGCTACCGGCGATCCTGCTCTTCGTGGTGCTGATCTTTCTCGGCATCATGAGCTTCAAGTCTCTGCCGGTCACGCGCTTCCCGAACATCGACGTTCCGCTCGTCCAGGTCACCATCAACCAGTCCGGCTCCACGCCCGCCGAACTCGAAACGCAGGTCGCCAAGCTGGTCGAAGACGCGGTTGCGAACATAACTGGCGTCAAGCATTTGATCACCACGTTGAGCGATGGCAGTTCTACCACGGCCATCGAATTCCGCCTGGAGATCGATACCGACCGCGCCCTGAACGACGTCAAGGACGCCATCGAAAAGATAAGGCCCGAGCTTCCGCGAACCATCGACGAACCGATCATTCAGCGCATCGACGTGGAAGGTCAGGCTATTCTTGCGTATGCGGCTGTCTCGCCCGGCATGACGCTCGAGCAGCTTTCCTGGCACGTCGATGACGTCATCAAGCGCGAACTGCTGGTGGTCAAAGGCGTCGGCCGGGTCGAACGCTACGGCGGCGTCAAGCGCGAGATCCGCGTCCTCCTCGACCCCGACCGTCTCCTCGCTT
>JBLMYE010000281.1:0-4712 GCA_050258115.1 Deltaproteobacteria bacterium
AGGCGGCGGCGGAGGCCCTGATCAACCTTGCGCCGAATGGTCGAATAGCGATTGTCCAGGATCGAACGGCCTATGCACGCGGGCTGACGGCCGCAGTCGCGGCTGATTTGAGCGCGCGGAAACTGGCGCCGCCTGTCGTCATTCCCATCGTTGCCGGCCGGCGCGACTATGGTCCGGAGCTCGCCAAGCTGAAAACGTCACCGCCGCATGCGGTCTTTTTCGCCGGCTATCCGCCGGAAGCCGCCGTCGTGCTGCGCGGGCTCAGTCAGATGGGCTTCACAGGGCCGGTCATCGCGTCGGACGCCAATGCGACGGACGACTTCGCTGCCGCGGCCGCCACAGTGTCGGGTCTCTCGCAGACGCCGGTGAAAGTGATGGTGCCCGCAGCCGCTTCAGGCGGCCTCGACGGCGACGATCTGGAGCGCCGAGCGGAGGATGCGGTTCGGGCGTGGCGAGCGGCCCGCGCGACCGGCGACGCGGCTCAGGAGCTGGCCCGAGGTTCCGCATTCGATGAAAACGGCGACGCACGTCTTGCGTCGTTCAGCGCCGCGCCACTCGTCGAAGGCCGCTGGGCCCACAAGGCCGAACGGAACCCTCGATAGGGGACGGGGGCCGCGGTCGGGGACCTGTCAGCGGCCCTGGGATTCCGAAAGGCATTCCTGCCAGAGCACGCGTTCCATGCGCTGCAGCGCCTCTGGAACGGATAATCCGCGGGAGCGATAGGAGTTGATGCGCTCTTTCAGGAGAGCATATTGCGCGCGAGGGTCGTCCATCTCATCGAACCGGGTATTGAGTTCGGCGATCTCGCTCTGCATCTGTTCGGACATCATTCGGTCTCGTCGGTTCCTTCGGGACGGGCTCGGGCTATTTTCCCGGCACTCCCGTCATTGTCTAATCCGGACCCTGATCGGGTGCTGTTACGCATGCTACTGACGTTAGAGTTGCTGCGACGCCATTTGCTGGCAAGTGGCTGGCTGCAACTCCGTTAAGGCCGTGACCCATTTTCAACATCGAACCTGAAGCGGAGATGAACGAGCCGCTTCGGCCCGGGCGCGATCCTCCACCCAAATATGGCTCGACCGGGGCATATTTCCAGACCATGGCGGCGCTTTGCGCCAGGTGGCACAGAAGCTGGGAATACCGTCGCCAATCCAGGGACTAAGCAGTGTTTTGGACACCCCCTACGGTGGGGGCGATTTTGGGAAGTCCGGGCGGTACTTAGCTGCGGCGGTTGAACCGGCGCTGCGGCGGCCGGGGCGGCAGCGCCGGGGGCGGACCGCTCGGGCCGTTTTGATCCCAGTTGAATTGCCGCAGGCGCCTGGATGCGATGCCGTTCCGCGACACTGGGCCGGGCCCGGCTCAAACATGTCATGTGATTCGCAGATGCCTCGCGCTGCCGCCTGACCACATTGCTGGCGGAGATCGGCGGTGATAGGCCGTCTGCGTAGAGCCCACCCAGGTCCCGCGGACGCGGGGCCAAGCCCATTAAGACCCTGAAGAGGACCTCATGATCCCCCGCTACTCTCGGCCCGAGATGGTTCGTATCTGGGAACCGGAGACGCGTTATCGCATCTGGTTCGAGATCGAGAGCCACGCGGCCACCGCCATGGCCAACCTCGGCATCATACCGAAGGATGCCGCGGACGTGATCTGGAAGAAGGGATCGCAGGCCCGCTTCGAAGTGGCCCGCATCGACGCCATCGAGCAGGTGACCAAACACGACGTGATCGCGTTTCTTACGCATCTGGCGGAAATCGTCGGCCCGGAGGCCCGCTTCGTGCATCAGGGGATGACGTCGTCCGACGTGCTCGACACGACCCTCAACGTGCAACTGGTGCGCGCTGCCGACATCCTCATCGCCGACGTGGACCGGCTGCTCGAGGCGTTGAAGCTGCGCGCTTTCGAACACCGCCTGACGCCGACGATCGGGCGCAGCCACGGCATTCACGCAGAGCCCACCACATTCGGCCTGAAGCTCGCGTGTGCCTACGCAGAATTCGAGCGGGCGCGTGAGCGCCTCGTGGCGGCCCGCGAGGACGTGCGCACGTGCGCCATATCCGGCGCGGTGGGCACGTTCGCGAACATCGACCCGAGGGTCGAGGCGTTCGTCGCAGAGCGAATGGGGCTGAAGCCGGAGCCCGTCTCCACCCAGGTCGTTCCCCGTGACCGGCATGCGATGTATTTCGCGACGCTCGGTGTGGTTGCCTCGTCGGTGGAACGGCTGGCCACGGAAATCCGGCATCTTCAGCGCACCGAGGTGCTCGAGGCGGAGGAGTATTTCTCGCCGGGGCAGAAGGGCTCATCGGCCATGCCGCACAAGCGCAATCCGGTCCTGGCGGAAAACCTGACGGGCCTTGCGCGCATCGTGCGCGGTTATGCGGTGCCGGCCATGGAGAACGTGGCGCTCTGGCACGAGCGGGACATTTCTCATTCATCGGTGGAGCGCATGATCGGGCCCGATGCGACGGTGACACTCGATTTCGCGCTCAACCGTCTGGCCGGCGTCATCGAGAAGCTCGTCATCTACCCCGAGAACATGAAGAAGAACCTCGACAGGCTGGGCGGTCTTCACAACTCCCAGCGCGTGCTGCTGGCGCTCACTCAAGCCGGTGTGTCGCGCGAGGACGCCTATGCCATGGTGCAGCGAAACGCCATGAAGACCTGGGAGGAAGGCAAGGACTTCCTCACCGAATTGAAGTCCGACCGGGAGGTGACGGCGAAGATCCCGGCCAAAGATCTGGAGGCCATGTTCGACCTCGGCTACCACTTCAAACACGTCGATACGATCTTCGATCGCGTCTTCGGCAAGGGTTGAAGGAAGAGGCGCGGGCCCATGTACACCGTCATTGGGACGCCTCAGACACGGGCCCTGCGCGTGATCTGGTTGCTGGAAGAACTGGGCGAGGCTTATACGCTCGACAAGAGGCCGCCGCGCGATCCGGCCGTGCGCGCGCTGAACCCGTCGGGAAAGGTCCCGGTGCTCTTGGATGACGGCGCTGCGATCTTCGACAGCGTGGCCATCTGTCAGTACCTCGCCGACAAGCACGGGCAGATGACCTTTAAGGCGCCAAGCATCGAACGCGCCCATCAGGACAGCTTCACGCAGTTCGCTGTCGACGAATTCGAGGGACCGCTCTGGGTGGCGGCCAAGCACACCTTCGTGCTGCCCGAGGAGTACCGCGTCGCCGACGTCAAGCGGGCCTGCCGCTACGACTTCGATCGGGCCGTCGCGGTTTTTTCGCAGCGTCTGGGTCACAACGACTACGTCATGGGCGAGACCTTCACGGTGCCCGATCTCATCCTCGGCCACTGTCTCGGCTGGGCGTTGATGGCCAAGTGGTCATTGCCGGAAGGCAACGTGCGCGACTACTTCGACCGCATCCGGTCGCGGCCGGCCTATCAGCGCGCCATGGCCGTGCGGGCGTAGGCGTAAAGCGTTCTTGCCGCGCGCGGCCGGCGCCCTATAAACCCGTGCCCATGAAAACATCCGAAGCCGACATTCTCATCATTCCGGGCTGGTCGAGTTCCGGCGCCGACCACTGGCAGACGCGATGGGAGAAGAATCTCAAGACTGCGCGTCGCGTGGAGCAGGAGGACTGGATCCGGCCTGAAAGAGACGCATGGGTAGCGCGCATCGTCGAGGCCGCCGCCCAGTCAGTACGTCCCGTCGTGCTCGTCGCCCACAGTCTGGGAGCGATCGCGGTGGCGCACGCGGGCGCCAAACTTGCCCGGCTTCCCGCCCCGCCCGTTGGTGCCTTTCTCGTCGCGCCGGCCGACGTGGACAATGCTGCGCTCTGGCCGGTGACCGCGGGTGAAACGTTCCGTGCCGGCGCCGAGACGGGCTTCGCTCCGGTCCCCCGCGCCATCCTTCCCTTTCCCTCGATCGTCGTGGCCTCTGCGAACGATCCCTACTGCTCTCTGGAGCGCGCGCGCGACTTCGCAGGGTCCTGGGGAGCCACCGTCATCGAAAGCGGCGACGTTGGACACATCAACGTGGCCAGCGGCCACGGGCCGTGGCCCGACGGCCTGCTCGCATTCGGGATTTTTCTGCAGCGGCTCTCGGCGGCGCCGGTGGTGGCCAAGCGCATGCCGGATGCCTGATCGATGAACGATCAGGCTTGAAGGTCGTTGACGGCCTTGGCGAGCGCCTCGTGCATCACCTGCCGGATGTCGTTGTCGGAGACCTGCACACCCTTAGCCGCAAGATCGTTTTTCACTTTGCGGAAGACGTCGTCGTCGCCCTTTTCCGCGAGATCCGCCTTGCGCACTTCTTTGACGTAGTCTTCGAGCGCCGGTCCCGTCAGTCCCATCAGTCCGCCAGCCCACTCCGCGAGCGCCTTATTGCGGCGCGACTCGGCTTTGAACTTGAGTTCGCTGTCGCGGGCGAACATGTCTTCGTAAGCCTTTTCGCGCTTGTCGAACGTGGTCATTCCAGCTCTCCGATGGGCGTGTTCTTAATATGTTCAGGGCTAGCGGCGGGTTGTATGTCCGTCTGCGGCCGCGCCTTCCGCATGCTCCGTAACCGGTCCCATTCGACAAATCAACGGCTTGTGGATGACGTGAACCATTGGCCCCGGAAGGCCGCCGGTGCGGCGTCGTTAAGATTGTTTCTGCCCCCCGGTTCGGCTAGGGTCCGCTTCGTCGCTTTCGAATACCAGCGCGGCTGAACCCCACCCCAACAAGACGCAGAATAGTCCTGCAAGATCAAAGGG
>JBLMYE010000282.1:0-7899 GCA_050258115.1 Deltaproteobacteria bacterium
CGCGCAGCGATTGACGGCCGCACTTTCGGCAACAGGGGGCTCGCCGGAGACGGTGGCGCGCACATGAAACTCTACCGCTCGTTTTTCACCGTCGGCGGCCTGACGCTGTTGAGCCGCGTGCTCGGCTTCCTGCGCGACATCCTGGCGGCTGCTGTCCTCGGGACCGGCCCCGTCGCCGACGCCTTCTACGTGGCGTTCCGCTTTCCAAATCTCTTCCGCCGACTGTTCGGCGAAGGCGCGTTCAATTCCGCCTTCGTCCCGCTTTTTGCGTCCAAGTACGAAGGAGAGGGCGCTGCAACGGCCCGTTCCTTCGCATCCGAGGCGATGTCCGGTCTGACATTCATCCTCATCATATTGTCGGCCGCCGCCATGCTGGCGATGCCGTGGCTGATGTACCTGCTGGCTCCCGGCTACTCGGACACACCCGAAAAGTTCGATCTCGCCGTACGGCTTACGCAGATCACGTTTCCCTATCTCCTGTGCATGTCGCTTGTCGCGCTCATGTCGGGCGTTCTCAACACCGTCGGGAAATTCGTCGAAAGCTCGTCCGTATCGATCGTACTCAATCTGGTGCTCACGATCGCGATGCTGCTGTCCGTGTGGCTGGGTTTCGATGCGGACCCGGCTGCCGGATACATCCAGGCATGGGGCGTTTTCGTCGCCGGTATTCTGCAGCTGGCGCTGCTGATGTGGGGCCTCAAGCGGAACGGCTTGACCCTTCGCCTCGGGCGCCCGCGCTGGTCGCCCGATATGAAGAAGCTGGTGGCTCTCGGCATACCCGGCGTGGTCGCCGGCGGCATTACGCAGGTGAACATCGCGATTGGCACGGTCATCGCCTCCATGCAGGACGGCGCCGTCTCGCACCTCTACTATGCCGATCGCCTCTATGAATTGCCGCTCGCGATCGTCGGCATCGCGATTGGTGTCGTCTTGCTTCCCGATGTGTCGCGCTTTCTTCGCGCCGGCAATCACGCCGCCGTCATGGACAGCCAGAATCGCTCGCTCGAGTTTGCGATGCTGCTCACGCTGCCTGCCGCTGTGGCACTGTTCGTGATCCCGACGGAAATCGTGCGCGTACTGTTCGAGCGGGGCGCGTTCACCGCCGAAGACACCCCCTACACCGCCGAGGCTCTTCGCATCTTCGCCGTGGGTCTGCCCGGCTTCGTGCTGATCAAAGTCTTCTCCCCAGCGTTTTTTGCCCGGCAAGACACGAAGACGCCAATGCGGTACGCGGCCTGGAGCCTCACCGCCAACACGCTGGGGTCGGTCGCCCTGTTCTTCCTGTTCCGCCATCTTGGCTGGATGCCGCATCTCGGCATTGCTGTGGCGACGACCCTCGGCGGCTGGATGAATGCCCTCCTGCTCTACCGGGGCCTGAGAACGCACGGCCATTTCGAGACCGATGCTCGTCTGACACGAGCGCTGCCGCGCATCCTGGTCTCGGCGATCTTGATGGGTCTGGCATTGGCTGCCATGTCGTATGCGCTGGATCCCTGGCTGAACCGGTCTGAGGGGCTTGTCGTCCGGTTCTCGGCGCTTGCGGTGCTGGTCGGAGCCGGTTTCGTGGCCTATTTCGGAGCGACCCAGTTGACGGGAGCGGCAACCCTGTCCCAGCTCCGCTCCGCCGTGAAACGGCGCTAGCGGCCCCTTGCCTCTCCGCGCGGCACGGGCCATAACCCGCGCCGGTTCGAGGGACGAGATCGATGACTTTCAAGACACGCGTGTTTTCTGGAATGCAGCCAACCGGCAGCCTGCACCTGGGCAATTACCTGGGAGCGATGGTCAACTGGATCCGGATGCAGGATGAACACGAGTGTATCTATTGCGTCGTGGACCTGCACGCCATAACCGTCTGGCAGGATCCCTCCGAGCTGCGCGCGGCCATCCGCGGCGTCACCGCGGCCTATATCGCCGCGGGTCTGGATCCGAAGAAGAGTATTCTCTTCAATCAGAGCCAAGTGCCCGAACATGCCGAGCTCGCCTGGGTGTTCAATTGCGTGGCCCGGCTAGGGTGGCTCAACCGCATGACGCAGTTCAAGGAGAAGGCGGGCAAGGATCGCGAGAACGCGTCGGTCGGCCTCTACGCCTACCCCAATCTCATGGCAGCCGACATTCTCGCCTATCGCGCCACGCACGTTCCCGTCGGTGAGGATCAGAAGCAGCACCTAGAGCTTGCCCGTGACATCGCCCAGAAGTTCAATAACGACTTTCGCAAAGAGATCGTCGCGCAAGGGTACGCGGACGGCAATTTCTTCCCGCAGCCGGATCCGGTCATCACGGGGCCTGCGACCCGCGTGATGAGTTTGCGCGACGGCACGAAGAAGATGTCGAAGTCGGATCCATCCGACCTTTCGCGTATCAACATCACGGACGATGCCGACACGGTTGCCAGAAAGATCCAGAAGGCAAAGACGGACCCTGAGCCCCTTCCGTCGGAAGAGGCAGGGTTCACGGGCCGGCCTGAAGCTGAAAACCTCGTCGGCATCTATGCCGCGCTGACGGGCCAGACTATTCCGCATGTACTGGGCGAATTCGGCGGCCAGCAATTCTCGATTTTCAAAAAGGCACTGGCCGAAGTTGCGACGCAGACGATGGGCCGCATCGGGGCCGAAGCCAAGCGCCTTTCCGCCGATCCGGGTTATATCGACAGCGTGCTCGCGGACGGGACGCGGCGTGCACGCGCCATCGCAACCCCGATCATGGACGAGGTCAAAGATATCGTCGGGCTGCTTCGAGCCTGAATCTCGCATCGAGGCACAGACGCTCGTCTCTCTGGAGTCCGCGAGCGAAACCGAGACTCTCTATTCCCTTCGCCCGCATGGCATGGCAGCATCCGGAACATGCCGACGACAACGAAACGACGCTCCTTCGAAGCGGGCCATGCCCGCAAATTCCTCCTCGTCGTCGACGAGAGTCAGGAGGTCGAGAGCGCACTCTATTATGCCGCGAGCCGGATCCTTCGATCATCCGGCATCCTCGTGATGCTATACGTTATCGAGCCCCAGGAATTCCAGCACTGGGTCGGCGTCAGGCAGGTTCAGCTCGAGGAAGAGACAAACAAAGCCCGCGCTCTGTTCCGTCTTTTCAGGCGTAAGCTGCACAACGTCGGCTTCGAGAATATTCCGGTCGAGGAGGTCATCCGGGAAGGGTCGAAGCCCGAAGAGCTATTGAGGGTCATCGAGGAAGACGAGGACATTGCCATCCTTGTCCTGGGCGCGGCCACCGATCCGAAGGGGCCGGGTCCGCTGGTGTCATCGTTGGCGGCCGGACGCGCCGCAGGCTCCTTCCCGATCCCGATCACGATCGTGCCGGGCAATCTGGCTCTCGAGGATATCTTGACACTCGCATGACCTCCCTGAGCCACCAGTCGGATCGCGTTTTGCAGTGCAGCGTCCCCTCGACTTTTCCGGATCCGCCCCCTATATTTGGAACAATTCTAAGCTAACAAGCCGGCTGGTTTTCAGTCGGGCAGCCCTTCGAGGACGCGATGTTCATTCAAACTGAAGCGACGCCCAATCCGGTCACGCTGAAGTTCATTCCCGGCAAGCCGGTTCTTGCGGCTGGCACCGCCGAATACCGTTCGAAAAGCGAGGCAGAGGCGTCGCCGCTCGCCCGCCGCCTGTTCGAGATTGATGGCGTGAGCGGTGTGTTCCTCGGCGCAGACTTCATTTCCGTGACGAAGAACGACGCGGAGTGGCAGCATCTGAAGCCCATGGTCCTCGGTGCGATCATGGAGCATTACATGTCGGGCGCCGCGGCAGCCGACGCGGCCAACGACGAAGGTCAGGAAACGTTCGATCCGGCCGACGCGGAAGTGGTCGCGACGATCAAGGACCTTCTTGAGACCCGCGTTCGTCCGGCGGTTGCCCAGGACGGCGGCGACATCACGTTCGCCGGCTTCCGTGACGGCGTCGTCTATCTGCACATGCGCGGCGCCTGTTCGGGTTGCCCAAGCTCGACGGCGACGTTGCGCCACGGCATCGAGAACCTGCTGAAGCATTTTTGCCCCGAGGTTCAGGAAGTCCAAGCCGCCTGAACCCGCGTAACTGACGCGTCGCACCTGGTTACTGAAAACCCCGTGGCCGTGCCGCGGGGTTTTTATTGCGGGTCCGGAATAATGCGCTGTCCGCCGCTCGGTCCGCTTCGGGGACCACAAGGGCGCAGATTGGATAAGGAAGACTCGGCATGGCCACTCGAATCGATTCTTCAGCACTGTCGACGCTGTTCACCGATGCCCGCACCCACAACGCGTGGCAAAAAACCGACGTACCTGACGGTGTCCTTCGCGAACTGGTCGAACTCATGCGCTGGGCGCCGACGAGCGCGAACATGAGCCCGGCGCGCATCGTGTTCGTGAAGTCAGAGGACGCGAAGGCAAAACTGAAGCCGCTTCTCATGGAGGGAAACGTCGAGAAGACGATGGCGGCTCCGGTTACGGCCATTATCGGCCACGACCTCAAGTTCTACGAACACTTGCCCAAGCTCTTCCCGCATGCGGACGCGAGAAGCTGGTTTGCGGGGAACGACGAGTTCATAAAGGTTTCGGCATTCCGCAACGGTTCGCTTCAGGCGGGCTACTTCATTCTGGCAGCGCGGGCACTGGGCCTTGATTGTGGCCCGATGTCGGGCTTCGATAATGCGGGCGTCGACGCGGCGTTCTTCCCCGGCACGGAGATCAAGTCGAACATCCTTGTCAATCTTGGATATGGCGATCCCAAGGGTCTTTATCCGCGTTCGCCTCGATTCACTTTCGACGAAATCGCCCGAATAGAGTAACGCCGATGCAGACGGCGGTTCCGTCGGAGTTTTGCACTGGCGAAGCCGCCGAGACAGCGTGTAGTCTGCCACGCCATGAACATGCTGGCTTTCGACACGTGCTTCCCCGCTCTGACCGTCGCGGTCGGCCGCGGCATAGGTACGCCGGACGTCCGCGTCACGTCGCGCAGCGAGCCGATGGCGACCGGACACGCCGAGCGGCTGATGCCATTGATCAGTGAGCTACTTCACGAGGCCGGGCTTCCCATCGAGGAGATCGACCGCATCGTGGTCACGACGGGACCGGGATCTTTTACCGGCACGCGGATCGGGATCGCCGCCGCGCGCGCGTTGAAACTGGCAGTAAACATCCCCGTCGTCGCCATCTCCAGTCTCCGGGCCATCGCGCTGTCGCCGGCGATCACGCCGCTGGACGGCGAAGACATCGCCGTGGCTGTCGATGCGCATCGCGGAGAGGCCTACGTGGAACTCCTCGACGGTGCTACCCGGCAGAGCGTGAAGCCGCCGCACATGCTTGCGCTGGTTGACTTGGCATTGCTGCCGCGAGGACGGCCGTTGGTCGCTGTGGGCACGGCCGCAGATACCCTGGCGCTCGCCATCGGCAAGTCCGGTGACCGCGCGCGCGTGCAACCGGGCATCGTCTTCCCCGATATGGCGGCGGCGATCGCTCATGCTGCCCATACCGAACCCGTGAAGGGGGCGATTGAACCTCTCTACCTCAGGCCGCCGGACGCCAAGCCGCAGGAGGGGAAGACGCTGGAGAGGGCTGGAGCATGACGAGTTCTGTGAACATGATTGACGGAAAGCGCGTCAGCCTTCTATGGGCGGGACCGGAGCGTGCCGCGGACATCGCTGGCCTTCACGCGAAGATGTTTTATCCCCCCTGGGATGCGAAGGCGGTGCATGGCCTGCTCGATCATCCGGCATCAACGGCGTTCGTGGCGACCCTCGCAGTACCGTCCGAGGTAATCGGCTTCATCATCGGTCATATTGCCGCCGATGAGTCCGAGATCCTGACGTTCGGAGTTGACCCTGCGCACCGCAAGCATGGCGTCGGAAAGCTTCTCGCTGAAGGACTGTTGCGGGCCGTTGGTCGCGCCGAGGTGCGGCGCGTATTTCTCGAGGTCGCAACAGATAATTCAGCCGCCTTACATCTCTACAGCAAGCTCGGTTTCGTGCCCGCCGGCGTTCGCAAAGCGTACTACACGCGACCCGGCAGCGCGCCCGTCGATGCTGTGACGATGGCGCGGACACTGACGGCATAAACCTGACATGAGCCAGGTCCGAGCAGCAGGCGTCCTTGCAGGCTTCCTCGGTCTAACGCTGCCTTTGATGCCGGTTCAGGCGCTGCTTCTGCGAGTGTCCACGCCGGCGGCGCGTCGTTTCCCGAACTGGTATCACCGCAAGGTGTGTCGCTTCCTCGGTGTTCGAATTCACGTCGAAGGGTCGGTCGCGCGCAGCGGGCCGGTTCTTCTCGTGTCCAATCACACGTCATGGCTCGACATCCCAGTGTTGTCGGCCATCGCACCGTTGTCGTTCGTGGCCAAGGCAGAAGTCGCACGCTGGCCGTTCGTGTCCGCGCTGGCGCGCTTGCAGCGTACCGTGTTCGTCGATCGCACGCGCCGGATCTCCGTTGGGGATGCGGCCGGCGAAATGGCATTGCGTCTGGCTGAAGGCGACACGCTGGTCCTGTTCGCGGAGGGAACGTCGAGCGACGGCAACCGTGTCCTGCCGTTTCGGTCGGCCTTGTTCGCTGCGGCGGCCCCCCCCGGAAGGCCCGAAGCTGTGAACACGCCTGTCGTCGTTCAGACGGTGACGCTGGTTTATACCCGACTTCACGGGGTTCCCCTCGGCCGCGCCGACCGCCCGATCGTCGGATGGTACGGCGATATGGAAATGCAGGCCCATGCGTGGGAGCTGCTGAAAGCCGGGCCACTGGACGTTGTGGTGCGGATCGGTCCCCCCGTCTCCCTGAGCGACTACACCGGCCGCAAGGAGCTGGCCGAGAAAACCGAGGCGGCGATCCGTGAGGATCTGGTGCGTATCCTGAGGGATCGCTCGCCGGCAGAGCCAATCGAACTCGCGGCGCGGTCCGCTTCGCGCCGACTTTCGCTTCCGAAGGCGTCGTCCGGCGACTTCCGGTAACGCAAATACGAAACGGCCGGAGAACCCCACTCGACACGGGCCGGCAAAAATGCTGCACTGCAAAAGGGCCGGTGCGCGAATGCGTCGTGTTCATGACGATCTAGCGAGGCTTTAACGGGATTGAACTTGCTTCTCGTTTATTTTGCATCTTCGTCCGCAGCCTCCTCGGAGACCGGTCCATGAAGGCCGAAACCGCAGTGAAGAAAGTCTTTATAAAAACGTTCGGCTGCCAGATGAACGTTTATGACAGCGAACGCATGAGCGAAGCGCTGGCAGCCGACGGCTATTCGGAAACCGCCGAAATCGACGACGCCGACCTCGTTGTTCTGAACACCTGCCACATTCGGGAGAAAGCCGCCGAGAAGGTCTATTCCGATCTGGGGCGGATCCGCGAGGCGAAAGAACGCCGTCAGCGCAAGGGCAAAGACACGGTGGTAACGGTCGCGGGATGTGTCGCGCAGGCCGAAGGCGGAGAAATCTCCCGGCGCGCTCCGGTCGTCGATCTGGTCATAGGTCCGCAGAGCTATCACCGCCTGCCGGAACTCTTGAGGCAAAATCGGGCAACGGGACAGCGGATCGTCGAGACCGCATTTCCGGAAGAGGAAAAGTTCGACCACCTCGAACCCAAGCGGCAGGTGCGTTCCGCCACCGCGTTTCTGACTATCCAGGAAGGGTGCGATAAATTCTGCACCTTTTGCGTCGTGCCCTATACGCGGGGCATGGAGTATTCGCGTGCCGTAACGGACGTGGAGAAGGAAGCGCGCGCGCTCGTCGAGGGTGGGGTTCGTGAACTCACGCTGCTTGGGCAGAACGTCAACGCCTATCACGGCAACGATGAAACGGGCGAAGAAACGTCGCTGGCCGGTCTTATTCGACGGCTGGCCCGGATCGACGGGTTGGAGCGCATTCGCTACACTACCAGCCACCCGCGCAACATGAGCGATGATCTCATTGCCGCTCATGCGGAAGAACCCAAGC
>JBLMYE010000283.1:0-2969 GCA_050258115.1 Deltaproteobacteria bacterium
GCTTCCTTGGCCGACCGTTCATCGGGATGTTGGAGTACCAGCCGCGCTGGCGCGCCGAGGGCAATTCCGTTCCACGATGCCACAGGCGTCATAGCTGCTCGCGCTGGGCGGGGAAGGCAGGCCCCACCTGCAACGGCGGCCGTGATCGTGATGAACCGCCGCCGGCTGATCGCTTGATGGCCCCGCGTCATGTTTCACCTTCGCTTTCCCGAGCGTCGCCTGCCGCGAGGCTGCGTTTCGCTTCCGCGTAGCCGACGACGCGGCCTCCCTTGGCCTCTGCGAAGGCCTCCGCCTTGCTGCGTTCCTTGAATGGCACGGCTTCTGCTCCACCCATTCCGGTCGTCATCGGACTTTCGATGACATACCAGGCGCTTTGCGCGGCAACCCAAGCGCCTGGTTCGGGTTTGTCCCAGGTGCCCTTTCCCATGTCGTTGACCCAGAAGCCCGCCATCTCGTTTTCGCTGACGACTTCCGTTTCCGCATAGGTTAGGGCATCCCTGACTGACGAGAACCAGAGAGGTTCGGTCCAACCCTTCGGAAGGATTTGTCCTTTTGGACCTTTGTGCTCGCTGAGGCCCATCCGGCAGAAAAATCCGACGGAGGTTTTGTCGGGCTCGCGGGGCGTGGCTGAATTCGCACTCTCCTGTCCGCAGGCGGTGAGAAGGCACATCGATAAGATGCAGAGAAGCTTCAGGATGTTCATGCCTCCCTCCTCTGAAACAAGAGCAACGCCGCGCTCAAGGGCAGGGCGATCCAGGCAAGAAGAGCGGCGGCAAGCACCGCCGGGCTGAAGCGAACAGATGATGCCAGTCCTCCCATTCCCGACACTTCGCGGACGTTCTCGAACGCAGTGAGATTAAACAGGCGATAGGCGTCGGCCGGATTGAGAAGCAGGAGAGCTGGAAAGATGTCAGCGCCAAGTCCGCCTTTGCTGGCAACGAGAAGACTCATCAACGCGAGATCGTAGACGATGACGAAAATGAGCCAGATGCCGACGGCCACACCCGCTGCCGTGCTGCGTTCGGTGACGATGACGCTCGTCAGGTAGGCCAGCGCAAGGAAGGCGAGGCCGAGCAGGACGGAACTTGCAAGTAACCCGGCGAATGCCTGCCAGCTTGCAGCATCGGCATTTCCCGCCATCGCGGCGGCCAGTCCTGCAGCGCCGTAGCCGGTTAAAGTTGCGACTGCGAGAATGGCGGCGTGTCCGAGAAATTTTCCGAGGAGGATCTGGGCGCGGCTCACGGGGTACGTCAGCATCAGCAGCAGACAGCCGCGCTCGCTTTCGCCGACGATGGCATCATAGCCGATCAGCAGTGCGATGAGCGGGATGAGAAAGATCGTGAGGCTCGAGATGCTCACGACGGTGACCGACAGCGGCTTGGCGTCGAGCAGACCCGTCGGGGTGGACCCTAGGAACGTGAGGGCGAAGGCGAGTGCGGCGAGTAGCAGTGTCGCCCCTGCAACCCACTTGTTACGCAGGCCGTCACGGAACTCCTTCAGGGCAAGAACGAGGATCGGCTTCATGGTGCGTTCTCCCTCGCCCCGGCATCGATGGACCGGCCACTGAAATGCACGTAGAGATCATCGAGAGTGGGAAGCCGGACCTCGACGTCGGTGCACAGATCACCAAAGCCCGCCAGGGTGCGCAGGAGGTCCATCTTGCGCGGCAGGGCACACTCCACGTCGATGTAATCCGCGTCCGGAGCCACGGTCTTCACGAACGCGCCGTTCAACTTCGCCGCGAGTGCGGTCGCATTTCCCCGCGCGCGCACCATGGCCGGCAGTCCCGCCCGCTGCCGCAGCGTTTCGAGATCGCCGAAGGCGACGAGTTGTCCTTCCCGCATGATCGCGGCAACGTCCGTGCGGGCTTCCAGTTCGGTGAGAATGTGGGAGGAGAGAACGACAGTCTTTCCAGCGATCGTGAGGCTGCGGATGATCTCGAAGAACTCCGTGCGCAGGACGGGATCGAGGCCGGTCGTCGGTTCGTCCAGAAGCATGAGCTCGGGCTTGCCCAACAGGGCCTGCGCGAGACCGAGCCTCTGACGCATGCCCTTCGAATACGTTCTGACTTTCTGGCCGGCGGCTCGCGTCAGCCCAACCCGAGCCAGCAGATCGTGAACTTCGCCCGACCCCACGTTCTTCAATTGAGCAAAGAACCGGAGCGTATCGTGTCCTGTCATCTGGTCATGGAACGCGACGTTTTCGGGAAGGAAACCGACTTTCGCCCGGAACGGGGCCGCTGCCACCGCTGGGTTCTCTCCAAGGACTTCGATCCGGCCACGCGTTGGACGGATGAGGCCCAGGATCAGTTTCATGAGAGTCGTCTTGCCGGCGCCGTTGTGCCCGATCAGTGCAACGCACGTGCCTTCCGGAACGGCGAAGGAAACGTCATTGAGAACCGTACTCGTCCCGTAATCCTTTCCCACGCCGGTTGCCGTGACTGCAGCCATCACGATCTCTCCCTCACATGATCGGGCGGCTGTCGTTTCCCGCCTGGGCGGGATCGCGCGGAGCCGGGGTGAGATCGAGGCCCGGCGGCATCGCGACGGGCAGCGGTCCCGGCTGCATCATGGGGAAGCTGTCGACTGCCCCGCCCGGATAGAGCGACGGTAATTGTTCCTGAACGAAGCGAAGGGTCTGGAACGCCGGGCTTGCAATCAGCATCTTGGCAAGCGGGTATCTCCATAGAACCCAGTCCACCAGGGTGTTCGGCCGATAGGCGCTGTCGGCAACGCCGTCGCCATCGAGATCGAACGCGGGATTGTCGCTCCAGTAGTTTCCGCGCCCGTCATGCGACCATTCATAGGTGCGCATGCCCGTATACTTCACCTGGAATTCGTTGGACAGGAAGCTGTTGGCATAGAACTGGTTGTTTTCAGACCCTCCGGTGAAGTGCACTCCAACGCCGCACTGCTCGAAGCGGTTGCCGTGAATGCGATTGCCCGATGACGTGTAGACGAACAGGCACT
>JBLMYE010000284.1:0-5006 GCA_050258115.1 Deltaproteobacteria bacterium
CGCAGGCCGCCGAAGCGCGCCTCGTCATCCCCTTCGAAGACAATCGCGCTCTGACGCGGGCCCTGGGCGAATTCGATGCTCATTTGGCGATGCTGGAAGATCGCCTCGGCATCGAGGCTCACCCTCATGGCAACGTCGTCATTTTGAAGGGATCCGATTCCGCCTGCAAGCTGGGCCGCGAGGTGCTGGAAGTGGTCTACAAGCGAGCTCTAGGCGGAGAGACGATCAGCGCAGGCGAGTTCGAAGGCATCATCCGTCATGCCCGCCAGGAGAACATCGGACCGTCCAGCGATGGACAGGCGCAGATCTCGACGCGCCGCCGCGTTGTGAAGGCGCGCACCCTCGCGCAGAGCACCTATATCCGCGCGCTCGACAAAACCGATCTCGTTTTCGGCATCGGACCTGCGGGAACCGGCAAGACCTATCTGGCGGTCGCGTATGCGGCGCAGTGCTTGGAACGCGGCATCGTCGAGCGCATCATCCTATCGCGGCCAGCCGTCGAAGCTGGCGAGCGCCTCGGTTTCCTGCCCGGTGATATGCGCGAAAAGGTCGATCCATATTTGCGGCCCTTATATGATGCACTGGATGACGTGCTGCCGCCCGACAAAGTCGAGAAGGACATCGAATCGGGAGTCATCGAGATCGCCCCGCTCGCTTTCATGCGCGGCCGTACGCTCGCAAACGCCTTCGTCATCCTGGATGAAGCGCAGAACACCACTCCCATGCAGATGAAGATGTTCCTCACCCGCCTGGGCGAAAACTCGAAAATGGTGATCACGGGCGATCCCTCTCAGATCGACCTGCCGCCCGGCATCAAGTCGGGCCTCGACGAAGCCGTGAAATTGCTGTCGGGCGTCCCGGGTATCGAAGCGGTCCAGTTTACCCAGTCCGATGTCGTGCGTCGCGATCTCGTTGCCCGCATTGTCGAGGCCTACGACCGCGCAGCCGGCAAGATTCTCTGATGCCCGCCGCCGACTCACCATCCCGAAGTCGCGCGCCGCAAGGCGCGGAGCCCTCATGGCTATCGGTCGACGTCGTGTTCGAAGACGACAGCTGGCAAGATCAGGCTCAGATGGAAGCCCTGATCTGCGAAGCCGTCTCAGCGCTTGCAACCCACGAGCCTTTGCCGCGCGATCGCCCGTCGCAGGTCTGCATCGCGCTGTCGAGCGATGCTCATGTTCAAGAACTGAACGCGAACTACCGCGGCAAGGATAAGCCCACGAACGTTCTTTCGTTCCCGGCGCCTGCCTCTCCGCGGCGGCAACCGGTTGCCTTTCTGGGTGATATCATCATCGCGCGCGAGACAGTGGAGCGCGAAGCCGCCGAGAAAGCCATCCCCTTCGCAGATCATTTGCGGCATCTGACGATCCACGGTCTCCTCCATCTGCTTGGATACGACCACGAAAACGATGCCGATGCCGAGATCATGGAAGGTCTGGAAACCGACATCCTGCGCCGGATGGGGATCGCGGATCCCTATGATGCAGGCGCTGCGACCGCACCCGATCCCACACGATGATGCTTGTTGAATCGAACCGGAAACCGATGTCCACCGACGAGAAGTCAGTCAAGGCCGCCGCACCCGAGACCAACGGCGAGGCAGACCGCAAAGCCGCGCCTCAGGGCTGGTTCTCGGCGGTGCTGACGAGACTAGGACTCCATAATGGTCCGTCGCTTCGCGATACGCTTGAGGATGCCCTGCAGGCGGGAGGCGATGAGCAGAACTTCAGCGCCGAAGAGCGGCAGATGCTCATTCGCCTTCTGCGGTTCGGGGCCAGCCGCGTCGACGACATCATGGTGCCACGCGCCGACATCATCGCCATCGACGAAAGCGAACCGATCGGCGAAGTGGTGCGCCTGTTCGAAGAAGCCGGCATTTCAAGGATCCCCCTGTATCACGAGACGCTCGATGATCCGCGCGGCATGATTCACATCAAGGACCTTTTCCGATGGCTTTCGGCGGAGGCCGCAGGCCGTCCGCTTCTGGAACCACGGCTGAAAGGCGAGGAACGCGCAAAAGCGCTGCGCCAGCAGGTGGAAGGGATTGCCGCGGGAAACTTACAGAAGCCTGATCTGTCGAAAATCGATTTGACCCGGCCAATCTCCTCGACGCGGATTCGCAGGCCCGTGCTCTACGTCCCCCCCTCGATGCCGGCCATGAACCTGCTGATACGCATGCAAACGTCGCGCGTTCACATGGCGCTCGTCGTCGACGAGTACGGCGGCACCGATGGGCTCGTCACGATCGAGGACCTCGTCGAACAGATCGTGGGCGACATCGAAGATGAGCACGACGAGGCGGAGGCCGAACACATCGTCGAGGACCCAAAGCAAGGCACCATCGCTTCCGGTCGCACGCCGGTCAGCGAACTGGAAGCGCTCGTCGGCATCAAGCTTCTGACCGAGGACGAGGAAGAAGATATCGACACGCTCGCCGGGCTGGTGTTTCAGATCGTCGGACGGGTGCCGAGCCGTGGCGAAATCATCCGACACCCGGCCGGCATCGAGTTCGAAATTCTGGAAGCCGATCCCCGGCGTGTGAAGCGCCTCAAGATTCTTCGATCCAGATCTCAGTCTCAAATCCAAACAACGGCCGCGGACTCGACGTGACGATCCTGGAGCGGGTGAAGGCGGTACGCGAGCGCATACGCACGGCGTCGGGCTGGCGGCGGGCCGCCGTCCTCCTGCTCGCCGGCATGATCAGCGTTCTGGCGTTTGCGCCTTTTCTCGCCTGGCCGGTGCTCTTCCTGACGTTTCCCGTTTTATTCTGGTCCATTTCGCCGGCGCCGGGCGTCCATGAGTCCGGGCGGACGGATGTCGTTCGGGCCTTCAAGGACGGCTGGTGGTTCGGTTTCGGATTTTTCTTCGCGGGACTTTTCTGGGTCGGCGAAGCGTTTCTCGTCGAGGCTGAAGTCTTCGGCTGGCTTCTGCCCTTTGCCGTTACGCTGCTGCCGGCTGGATTGGCTCTTTTCTTTGCGGTCGCTGCGGCCCTCAGCCGGAAACTCTGGCAACCGGGTATTTCCGGACTGCTCGTTGCCGCCGTGATCTTTGCGTCGGCTGAATGGCTCCGCGGTCATATCCTCACGGGCTTTCCCTGGAACGTGTTGGGTTATGCGCTGACCGCTACCGACGTTCAGATGCAGTCAGCCGGCATCGTTGGAATTTATGGGCTCTCGCTTTGGGCCGTCTTGATCTTCTCCGCGCCCCTCGTCCTGGCGAGTGAGGCTGCTGACAGCGATGCGCCCCTATCCGCCTTCGGCCCTGGTCTCGCGCTGGCCGGTGTCCCGCTTCTCCTTTCGGCGCTTTACGGGTGGATGATCCTATCGAAGCCGAACGTTGCGGACCCCGTCGCGCCGCGCGTGCGCATCGTTCAGCCAAGCATTCCGCAACGCGAAAAGTGGATGCCGGACAAGCAGCGTGAGATCTTTCAGCTCCACCTTGATCTGACGCGCCGGAACGCTGCGGGCGCCGAAGACGGCATGGACAACATCGCGCTCGTGGTCTGGCCTGAAGCGGCCATGCCGTTCCGGCCGCTCGAACACCCCGAAGCCCTGACGGCCATCGCCGACCTCTTGCCAGATGGCGGGCCGGTCCTGTTGTCGGGTGGCCTCAGGGTGGAACGTGACGGCTCCGGCGGCGAGACGCCGAAGGCCTTCAACAGCCTCATGGCCATCGATCCCGACGGGCGGCCGGTCGCCATCTACGATAAGATCCACCTCGTCCCGTTTGGCGAGTACTTGCCGCAGCAATTCATTCTCGAGGCGGTGGGGCTGCAACAACTGACACGGTTGCGCGGCGGCTTTGCTTCCGGCCCAACTCCGCGCCCCCTCATCCAACTGCCGGGGCTCCCGCCAATCTCGGGCCTGATCTGCTACGAAGCAATTTTCCCGACCGCCGTCGTCCAGGGCGCGGAACGTCCCGGGCTGATCGTCAACGTCACGAACGACGGCTGGTTCGGCAACACGACAGGTCCAAGGCAGCATCTCTTTCAGGCCCGCGTCCGCGCCGTGGAGGAGGGAGTTCCGCTCATTCGGGCCGCCAACAACGGCATTTCAGCCATGATCGACGCCCACGGCCGGGTGACGGGAATGCTGGGGCTGAATGTTCGCGGCGTTCTCGATGCGGCGATTCCGCCGGCAACAGCACCCCCGCCCTATGCCCGATGGGGAGACATGCTGTTCATTATAAACGCCGTTTTGTTCCTTGCGGGGGCGGCCTGGATGCGCAGGGGGCAGCCCTAGGTTGACGGTTCTGATCTACGCACGTAGGAATTGCCCTCACCTGACCCCAGGGGGGACCGCGGCGACCATCCAGGACCATCGAAAGTGATTGAAAAATCAAACGAAGCGGTAGCACCCGACGAGGCCGACGAACGCGGAAATTCGCGACGGGCCAACCCCATAGACAAGTATGTGGGGGAGCGCGTGAAAATGCGCCGCATGTTGCTCGGCATGAGCCAGGAGCGCCTCGGGGAACAGCTGGGGCTGACCTTCCAGCAGGTCCAGAAGTACGAAAAGGGTGTCAACCGCATCGGCGCCAGCCGCCTGTTCGACTTGGCGCAGGTTCTGGGGGTGCCTATCCAGTTCTTCTACGAGAACATCCCGACCGCAGTCTCGGGCCAGCCTCAGGCCCCCGGTTTCGCCGACAATCGGGGTGAATCCTACGTGTCCGATTTTCTGTCGAGCCGCGATAGTGTCGAACTCAATAAGGCCTTTGCCCGCATTACCGACCCGCGCGTTCGCCGTTCGATCGTCGATATGGTACGCTCCATTGCCGGGGACGAGCCGGTAAATCCTAGTGGCGAATAAGCAATTCATTTGAGCAGAGAGGCCATGTGAGGCTGCGCGCTCACTGCGCTTGACCGCATGTCCAAAGGCTGCAACACACCCGCCAATCTCGGTGCGAAATCCTGAACCGCGCAGAAAACCACGGGGACCATAGTGGCACACAAATCTTTCCTTTTCACGAGCGAGTCGGTGTCAGAAGGACACCCCGACAAGGTTTGT
>JBLMYE010000285.1:0-3444 GCA_050258115.1 Deltaproteobacteria bacterium
GGTGCAATTCCTGTCACGATGATCGCGAGGACGTCCCGGACCGCGCATGAACAACCTGATCGCGTTGAAGCCAGGAACGGAACTCGTGGGGGATTTTCGCGTCTCCCGCGTGCTCGGCGCCGGCGGCTTCGGCATCACGTATCTGGCGGACGAACTGGCTCTCGGCCGTGCCGTGACGATCAAGGAGTATTTCCCTGCGGACTTCGCGATCCGCGATGCGGCCTTCGAAGCCATCCCCAGATCGGAGAACTGCGTCGGCGATTATACCTGGGGCCTCGACCGGTTCATCGAAGAAGCCCAGACGCTGGCGCGCTTCAATCACCCCAACATCGTCCGCGTGTATCGCTACTTCCGGGCCAATCAGACCGCGTACATGGTCCTTCACTTCGAGGAAGGCCATAGCCTGAAGGGCTGGCTCAAGAGCCTCGGGCGCGCCCCGCGCCAGAAGGAACTGGACAGGATCATCGGTCCGCTGCTCCTCGCGCTGGAAGAGATTCACAAGGCCGATTTCCTGCATCGGGACATCGCGCCCGACAACATCATCATCCGCAAGGACGGCCAGCCGGTTCTTATCGATTTCGGGTCGGCGCGCGGCGAGATCGCGGCCCACTCCAAAACCGTCTCGGCGCTGGTCAAGCCGGGCTACAGCCCCTACGAGCAGTATGCCGAGACCGGCAAGCGCCAGGGTCCATGGACCGACATCTATGCCCTCGGCGCCACGCTCTACCACGCCGTGACCGGCAAGCGCCCGCCGGATGCTCCCTCGCGCATGGTGAAGGACGACTTCGTTTCCTCGCGAGAAGCAGCCATCGGTGCCTATCGGGCCAATTTCCTCAACGCCATCGACAAGGCCCTCGCCCTGAAGATCGAGGACCGCCCGCAGACCATTGCCGCTTGGCGCGGCGAGCTGCTGGCTCCTGATCCCAAGCCCGCCTCATGGATTCAGCGCAAGCTGTCGAGCGAAGAGAAACCCGCAGCACCCACGGCAAAGGCGAAGGCCGCGAGCGCCCCCGTTCCGGATGCCCCCGCACCGCAAGGAGCGCTCCTCGACTTCGTCGACACTCTGAGGGAGGGCAAAGGTAAGGCCCAGGCCACGCCTGCCAAGCCCAAGACGCGGCCGCCCGCGGCTGCGGCCGGCCCGGTTTCAGCCAATCCGGCCGATACTCCGCCAGCCTCGACGCGCAAACTGAGCGGCGAGGAACCCGCGAAAGTCCCACGCGTTCTGCAGCGCAAGCCGGATGCAGACCCCAAACCAGCCGAGACCGGCCCGAAGGCCGCGGCAAAAGTCTCCACACCCAGGGGCTACCGCTCGCCGACGCCCCGTCGGATCGCCAGCACCACATGGGCGTGGACCCCGACGCTGTTCAAACTGCTGATCGGGATCGGGGTAGCGAGCGGTGCTGTCGCCATCCAGGACCGCCTGCCGCAGATGGAAACGCGCGGCGCGGCCCTGACTTCGAGCACCACCACCGGCTCGATCGATCGTCCGCAGGTTGTCATCCCGACTCCCGTGGCACGCCTGACCGGACACGTCGGTCCTGTGACCGCTCTTGCCTATTCCGACGACGGCGCGACGATCATTTCCGCCGGCACGGACGCAACGGTGCGCGTCTGGACGGCGGCATCGGGGGCGTTGAAGCGCACGGTCGAACTGGACGACGGCCCTGCCGCCGCAATTGCCATATCCGGAGGACGCCTGCTCACCGGTCACGCCAACGGCAATATCGTCCTGTGGGATTGGGAGCGTGCCGAAAAGCTATCGAACTACAAGCGCAACGACGCCGAGATCTGGGCTGTCGCCTTCCTAGGCAGCGCCCAGCGTTTCGCGGCAGCTGGCCATGACTGGAAAATCGCCGTTTGGGATTCCGCAACGCCGAGCGGTCCCTTCGCCGTGCTCGATGCCCACGAAAGCGCAGTCCAGTCGCTGGCTTTCGGCATGTCGGGATCGAAGCCTCTTCTCGCGTCGGGCAGTGCGGACAAGACCTTGAAAGTCTGGAACCTGGAGACACTCGACCCCGTACGCACCTACAGGGGGCACCGCGACTACGTCACTGCCGTCGCATTGTCGACAGGCGGACGGGAGATCGCCTCGGCAAGCCTCGACGGAAAAGTCCGGATCTGGTCGAGCCGCTCCAACCGTCTCACCCGGTCTCTCTCCGGCCACCAGGGTAAGGCCACGGCCGTCGTCTTTGCACCCGCAGGCGACGTGCTGGCGTCTGCCGGATCGGATGGCAAGATCCGGGTCTGGGATTACAGGAAAAGCCGGACCCCACGAACGCTGCCGAGCCACGCGGGCGACGTCGCCGCGCTCGCCTTCTCGCCCGATGGGCAGCACATCGCATCAGCTGGAGATGACGGTCTCGTGCGGGTGTGGAACAATCCGCTGCAAAAACCGGTCACCAACTGACGCATCGATCACGAACTCACTTGCAATAACGTCCGCGACCGTCGCGACCGCGCCGCGCCAGATCCACATGGAAGTGATCATGGTGGAAGGAATCGGAATTCGGCCCGAGTACGGTCGTGAATTCCTGGCACGCCCCCTCATGAACGGCGCGCAGGAAAAGCCGCTCCCGTTCTGCCCCCCACCAGCCCGCCTTCACCGTCACCACCCGGCCGTCAGCCAACGTGAACGCGGAAACGTCGAGCGCATTGGCATACCCGTGTTCGGACAGCTTGGCGCCGGATTGATTATTCATCGGCCGGCAACCGTAGGAGGCCGCAACCTTCATCTCCACCACGGGCATTCCGAAATAGTATTCCGCACTGGGTTTCACCACATTCGTGACCCATCGTTCGACCTGCGGGATCATCGGACAGCGCAACAACGCGGGCGGACGCATCGATACCCGGCCCTGATCCGCGGCCGACATCTCGAATGGCCTTGCTGCTCCGCAAAAACTTGGGCCGCCAAGAGCCGATCGGGTCTGCAAAAATGGCGATTGCCGCACGACGCCGGCAGCAAGACAGGCGCTTTCTTCGGTCTCGCGCCACGGCTCGTATTTGGCCACGAAGTCAGGACCGCCCGTGCTGCACCCCATGAGGATGAGCAGACCGACGGCCGACAGGGTGAACAAGACGCCACGCAACGACATGGATCGGGACACTACGCCCCGAGTGCCTAACGACTGGTGAACGGTCGCGCCGGAGCGGAGCGCAGTGTGTGGGATTCATCAGGCGCCTCTTAGCCGGCGCGGCGACCCGCTTGCGGCGGAATCGGGACGATCCTGCGATGAGGATTCCGGCCCTCATTCAAGCGTCTTAGCGATATTTTCCACAACAGATGCGAGGACATCGCACGATTGTCACGGACTCTGGACATCAAGAAGCGTACTTTGATCATCGCTCGAGCGTGGCACCTCGGGCGACAGGCTGGACCGAAGTCCATCCCCTCTCTGCGAGGGTCGTGTTCGGAGCGTCAAAGACGGTCGGCTTGCAGACGAT
>JBLMYE010000286.1:0-5967 GCA_050258115.1 Deltaproteobacteria bacterium
ATCAAGGTCTCGACGTTCAACGAGCAGACCCACGCCATGCTGGTCAAGGCCATGGATCAGCTGCGCAAGGAGATCGGGCCCAAGCTCCGCGGGTACATCATCGATCTTCGCAACAACCCGGGCGGCCTGCTCGACCAGGCGATCTCGGTCAGCGATGATTTCCTAGAGCAGGGCGCCATCGTTCTGACCAAGGGCCGCAACAATGAGGAGACGCAGCGCGCCCAGGCCCGTCCCGGAGACTCCTCCGACGGCAAACCCGTCGTCATCCTGATCAACGGCGGTTCGGCGTCGGCGTCCGAAATCGTGGCCGGTGCCCTGCAGGACCACAAGCGGGCGACGATCATCGGCACCCGCTCGTTCGGCAAGGGCTCGGTTCAGACCATCATCCCGCTGGGTTCGACGAACGGCGCCATTCGGCTGACGACGGCGCGCTACTACACACCTTCGAACCGTTCGATCCAGGCGAAGGGCATCGACCCGGATATCGTTGTCGAACAGGAGCTTCCGGACGATCTGAAGGAGAAGATCGCCAATGAAAAGCCCCGCGGAGAAGCGAGCCTTCGCGGTCACCTGCGCAATCCGGACGGCAGCAAGGCGACCGGCGACGGAGAAAACGCGGCGGCCGCACCCGAAGAACCCGTGAAGGAGGAAAGCGGATCTCTGGCCTACGTGCCGAAGGAAGCGGAGAAAGACACCCAACTCCAGTACGCGCTGCGCTTCCTTCGCGGAACGGCAACGGAAGCCAACGTGGCAAAGCCCGCAACGCCTCCTGCAGCCCCCGCGACCGACACAGCCAAACCGGCTACGGTCCCCAATTGAACGAGGGACTTGCCTGAACATCCACCGGAAGGGGCGCCCCGGTCGGCGCCCCTTTTCGTTTGTGAACCCGGCATCTTGGCCGCCCGTTAACGTAATCTCCTCCCCTGTCAATCGAGCCCGATCATGAGCAAACGAGATCCCGCCGTCGACGTCAGCAAACTGTGATATCGACCCTGCGTCGGCATCATGCTGATCAACAGGCAGGGCCTGGTGTGGGTCGGCCAGCGTGCGGACACGCCCGGTGAAGCCGAAGGCAAGGGCGACTGGTGGCAGATGCCTCAGGGCGGATTGGACGACGGCGAGGACCCGCGGGCGGCCGCCTTGCGAGAACTCTACGAGGAGACGTCCGTCCGCTCGGCGACACTCATCGGCGAGACTTCGGGCTGGCTGAACTACGATCTGCCACCTGAACTGATCGGCGTGGCATGGGGAGGCAAGTATCGCGGCCAGAAGCAGAAATGGTTTGCCGCCCGCTTCCACGGCCCAGACAGCGAGATAAACATCAGCGCACCGCCGGGCCACGACCCTGAGTTCATCCATTGGAGATGGGCGCCGGTTGGGGAACTCATCCGCCTCATCGTGCCCTTCAAGCGCACGGTCTACGAATCGGTCGTCGCCGAATTGGGCCCCTTCGCACGGCCGCAGGACTGACCTGGTGAGCCGGTGGCATCGGCATTTGCAGGCCGCACATAGGCGACTTTACAGGGTACTCTTGTAACTCTTTGATTCGTCTGTCACTCTCTTGACGTTTTTGGGGACACTACTGCCGCAATGACGATTGAAGGGCCCATCGGAGATTCAGTACCTGTCGACCTTCCCTACCGGGTCGGGGTAGGCATTGTTCTGTTCGATCGACGGGGCCTCGTCTGGACGGGGCGCAGGCTGCCGAAGTGGGCCGGGAGCGGCGTGCCGGGGCAAGGGCACGTCTGGCAGCTGCCACAAGGGGGCCTCCTGCCGGCAGAAGACCCGCTCGATGCGGCCTATCGCGAACTGGAAGAAGAAACCGGCATTCGAAGTGCGGAGCTTATTGCCGAGCTGAATGCCTGGACGACGTATGACCTTCCCGCAGAACTCATCGGCGTCGCCTTGAAGGGCCGCTATCGCGGTCAGCGCCAGCGCTGGTTTGCCATGCGCTTTTATGGCGACGATAGTGAGATCGATATTGGCCCCCGCAACGGCTGCAAGGCCGAGTTCGATCGCTGGAAATGGCGCCAACTCGCGGAACTCCCCGAACTGGTCATCCCTTACAAGCGGACCATTTACGAAGAACTCACGCGCGTCTTCAGTCCATATGCCCGGCCGATCGAATGATCTTGGCCACTTAAGAAAAAAGGCCGGGAATTCCCGGCCTCGGCTTTTTGATCCGCGAACATCTGGAACCGCTAAGCGGCCTTGCCACCAAGATTGCGCAACCGGTCGATGGCTGTCTGCGCAAGCGTCCGCTCATCGTCGTCCTTGGCAGCGGCAAGATCGGCTTCAGCCGCCGCGATTTCCTCGGCGATCTTCGAATGCGACGCATCGGCGACGTCGAAGGCCGTTTCGGCCAGAACCGTCACAGACGCGGCGTTCACATCCGCGAACCCGGACTTGACGAAAATCTGCCGCTTTCCGGCGGTCGTTAGAACTTCGAGCAGACCCGGCCGGAGCGCCGAAATCAACGGAGCGTGGCCGGCAAAGACCGTGAAATCGCCCTCGACGCCCGGCACCATCGCCTGCTCGGCATCGACTGCGAGAAGAACTCTTTCAGGGGAAACGAGTTCGAATTTGAATGTCCCGGCCATGCCGTACCTTCCTCACATTGGACCCGTGCCGCTCGGGCCCAGGCTAGCTCGTCGCCTCGTCTTCGATTGCGCCCGACTTGGCTCGGACCTCGTCGGCGGTCTGCAACTTCGTGCCGCAGAAGGGACAGAAGAACACCGGATGATCGATCATGCCGGGCTCTTCATCCTCCATCTCAATCAGTCCGACGGACATGTACAGGACACCGCCGTCACCGACCGTGATGAGAGGCTCGAAATCCTCGCCGCTCATGGCCTCCTTCAACTCGGCGCAACAGGTGCCGAAAAGTCCGCCTGACATCGTCGTATTCCTTCTTTCAATGCCAGGACGCGCGGCCTGAATGCCAGATCAGGCGGCTTCCGCCAGCTTCTCGGCCTTGGCAATGGCTTCGTCGATTGAACCCACCATGTAGAACGCTGGTTCGGGCAAGTGGTCGTAGTCGCCTTCGCACAGGCCTTTGAAGCCCTTGATCGTATCGGCAAGCGACACGAGTTTGCCGGGCGAGCCCGTGAACACTTCAGCGACGTGGAACGGCTGCGACATGAACCGCTCGATCTTGCGTGCGCGCGCCACCGTCAGCTTGTCGTCTTCCGACAGTTCGTCCATGCCCAGAATTGCGATGATGTCCTGCAGCGACTTGTACTTCTGCAGGATCGCCTGAACCCGGCGCGCCACCTGATAGTGCTCCTCGCCGACGATGCGCGGGTCGAGCATGCGCGACGTGGAGTCGAGCGGGTCGACAGCCGGATAGATACCCTTCTCGGCGATCGCGCGCGAAAGAACGGTCGTGGCGTCCAAGTGGGCGAACGACGTTGCGGGAGCAGGGTCTGTCAGGTCGTCTGCCGGCACGTAAATCGCCTGCACGGACGTGATCGAACCCTTCTGCGTGGTCGTGATGCGCTCCTGCAGGGCACCCATGTCGGTCGCCAGCGTCGGCTGATATCCCACCGCCGAAGGGATGCGGCCGAGAAGGGCCGACACTTCCGAACCGGCCTGCGTGAACCGGAAGATGTTGTCGACGAAGAACAGAACGTCCTGTCCCTGGTCGCGGAAATATTCCGCGACGGTGAGGCCGGACAGCGCCACGCGTGCGCGCGCGCCCGGTGGTTCGTTCATCTGACCGTACACAAGCGCGCACTTAGAACCCTTGGCGCTGCCGCCGTGCTTCTTGGGGTCCTTGTTCACGTTCGACTCGATCATCTCGTGATAGAGGTCGTTTCCTTCGCGAGTCCGCTCTCCGACGCCCGCGAACACGGAGTAGCCACCGTGCGCCTTCGCGACGTTGTTGATCAGCTCCATGATGAGAACGGTCTTGCCCACGCCGGCGCCACCGAACAGGCCGATCTTGCCGCCCTTCGCGTAGGGAGCGAGCAGATCCACGACCTTGATGCCCGTGACGAGGATCTGGGCTTCGGTTGCCTGATCGGCGAACGTCGGGGCAGGCTGGTGAATGGCCCGCGTCGCCTTCGCACCGACCGGACCCGCCTCATCCACCGGTTCGCCGATGACGTTGATGATGCGCCCGAGCGTCTCTTCACCAACGGGCACCAGGATCGGCGAACCCGTATCCTTCACGGTCTGCCCGCGCACCAGACCTTCCGTCGAATCCATCGCGATCGTGCGAACGGTGTTCTCGCCAAGATGCTGCGCGACTTCCAGAACGAGGCGCTGTCCCTGGTTCGAAGTTTCGAGTGCGTTCAGAATTTCGGGCAGGTGGCCGTCGAACTGCACGTCGACGACGGCGCCCATGACCTGGCGGATCTTACCAACTGTGTTAGCCATTGACGTTTCCTCGTTCCTTCAGTCCGTCAGAGCGCTTCAGCGCCCGATATGATTTCGATGAGTTCCTTGGTGATATTCGCCTGGCGCTGACGGTTGTACTTGATCGTCAGCTTGTTGATCATGTCGCCTGCGTTGCGCGTGGCGTTGTCCATCGCCGACATCCGGGCACCCTGTTCAGAAGCGGCGTTTTCGAGGAGCCCGCGGAAAATCTGCGTCGCGACGTTGCGCTTCAGCAGCGTGGACAGGATGACTTCTTCATCCGGCTCGTACTCGTAGATCGCCTGTGCACCCTGGTCTTTCGACTCGGAAACTTCAGGCAGCTTTGCAGGGATCAGCTGCAACGCCGTGGGCTTCTGCGCGATCACCGACTTGAACTCGGAAAAGTATAACGTCGCCACGTCGAACTCGCCGGCATCGAACATTCCGAGCAGCTTGTCGGCGACGTCCTCGGCGATCTTGTAACCGATTTGGCGAACGCCGGTGAGCTCGCGTCTGTCGACGATGTTGCGCCCCAGATCACGCCGCAGGTTGTCGGCACCCTTGCGGCCGACCGTCATGATCTTGACCGTTTTGCCCATCGCCAGAAGCCGGTTGGCGTCCGCGCGGGCCAGCTTTGCGATATTCGAGTTAAAACCGCCGCACAGACCGCGCTCGGCCGTCATCACGACGAGCAGGTGAACCTGATCCTTGCCGTTACCGACCAGAAGCGGCGACGCAGTTTCGCGCACCGCCCGGCTGCCGAGGTTGGCGAGGATCTTGTCCATGCGCTCCGCGTACGGGCGGGCGGCGGTTGCGGCTTCCTGCGCCCGGCGCAGTTTCGCAGCGGCCACCATCTGCATGGCCTTCGTGATCTTTCGGGTCGCCTTAACCGAGGCGATCCGGTTTCGTAGGTCCTTCAAGCTCGGCATGGAGCCGTCTCCCTGAGCGCGAGCTGGAAATTAGGCGACGAAGCTCTTGGCGAACTTGTCGAGGAACGCCACGAGGTTCTTTTCAGTCTCGCCCGAAAGCGCCTTTTCGGCACCGATGGTCGAAAGGATCGACTTTTCTTCGCGGAGCGAAGCGAGCAACGCCTGCTCGAGCGCGCCGCCAAGATGGGCGACGCCGCAGGCAAGGGCTCTCTGACGGCGCTGCCGGTCATAGAAACGCAGGCCAACGACGTGTCGGCCTACATTCCCACGAACGTGATTTCGATTACGGACGGTCAGATCTTCCTCGAGACGGACCTCTTCTACCAGGGCATTCGTCCCGCGGTGAACGTCGGCCTCTCGGTGTCTCGCGTCGGCTCGTCGGCTCAGACCAAGGCGATGAAACAGGTGGCGGGCAAGATCAAGGGCGAGCTGGCGCAGTACCGCGAAATGGCGGCGTTCGCGCAGTTCGGCTCTGACCTCGACGCCGCGACGCAGAAGCTGTTGGCTCGCGGCGCGCGACTGACGGAGCTCTTGAAGCAGCCGCAGTTCTCGCCGCTCAAGATGGAAGAGCAGGTCGCTGTGATCTACGCGGGCGTGAACGGGTATCTCGACCCGATGCCGCTCGGCAAGGTCCGGGATTTCGAGGTCGCCCTGCTGGCCAGCCTACGCGGGCCGAACG
>JBLMYE010000287.1:0-12759 GCA_050258115.1 Deltaproteobacteria bacterium
ATCCGGTGATGCTCGGGCTGTTCGGCGACAACCACGCAGTCCACGAGAATTCCCGGCACCCTCACATCTTTCGGCTTGATCGAGCCCTGCTCCACGATGCGCTCGACCTGAGCGATTACCACGCCGCCGTTATTGTGCGCGGCCATCGCCTGTGCCAGCACGTCGAGCGTGAGGCATTCCTTCTCCATCGACAGGTTTCCGGACGGATCGGCGCTGGTGGCGCGGATAAGCGCCACATCGATCGGAGTGGCCTTGTAGAAGAGCCATTCCTCGCCCTCGACTTCCACATGCTTGACGATGTCGTCCTTCGTGACCTCGTTGACCTTGCCGCCGCCCAGACGCGGATCGACATAGGTATGAAGGCCGACCTTCGTGAAAAGCCCGGGCGAGCCAGCGGCACACGACCGGTAGAGCTTTGAAATAACGCCCTGTGGCAGGTTGTAGCCCTGGATCTTGTTCTCCTGGGCGGCCTGCGCGACCTTCGGCATGCGGCCGAAGTTGGCGGCGATGACGCGGGAAAGCAGTCCTTCGTGATGAAGCCGACCGGTGCCGAGCCCCTTGGAGTCACCGGCTCCCGCGCACATGATGAGTGTCAGGCCCTTGGGCGCTTTGGTTTCGACGTAGCGCTTTTCGAGGGCGGCGTGGAGCGCCTCCGGGATGCAGCTTTGCACGAAGCCCGTGGTGCAGACCACGTCACCGTCTTTAACGAGGGCGATGGCCTGATCTGCGGAAATGACTTTGTTTTTCGCTCTGGCTTCCATGGATGAGGCGTCTCCCCGAGGTCACAGTCCGATCCGGAACTGCTGTCCGGAAGGTCCGGCTCCGGTCGTCCCGGTGGCCGGCTGATTGCCGTTTTTGAATGGTCCGTATTCGGGGGAGATACATACCTTCAAGTCTCTGCCGTGCGTCCTACTCACCTGGGTAGAACCTGCCTATCCGTGAGGCGCGGCGGTCGCGCGCAGGCGAAAATATGTGCAGTGCAGCATGTTGGGAGGTGCGGCCGCTTTTCCCAAGAATGGCCGCATTGATCGGGCCATCCTGGCGGCAGGTTGACAACGTGATGGAGGCATCACTCGATGTCCTTTCCTGTTCTGAAATCGATGATGGCGGCCGGGTTCGGCCTTTGCGTCGTCTCCGCCGCTGTCGGAGCGGGGACAACGTCGTTTCAGGACCTCGCCGGCACGTGGCGTGGAGAAGGCAGGGTGCAACTTCTGACGGGGCAGTCCGAGGCGCTGAGTTGCAAAGCCTACTTCACAGCCAAAGATGCCGGAGCGGGCCTCGGCATCGCGCTCGCGTGCGCCAGTGCCTCCAACAAGATCGACCTCCGTGCCGCCCTGACCCAGGCGGGGGAGGTCATTACCGGCTCCTGGGAGGAGCGCTCGTTCAATTCCACGGGCTCGGTCAACGGATCGTTCGCAAACGACCGGATCGAACTGACGATCGACGGCACGATCAAAGCGACCATGTCGATCACCCTCGAGGGCAAGAGCCAACTGATCTCCATTGCCACCGATGGGCAGGGTTTCAAGTCCGTCGACCTCGAACTGGAACGAAGCTAGGGTGAAACCGCGTCCTTCCGGACACGGTGCCGGCGGAAGATTCATGATATCGGTGAACCTGTTGCGATGCTGGGTTACGACCGGCACCCCCGTTTGTGGAGACCTCGATGTTCACCAGACGCCCGTTCGTGATGTTCGCTCTAGCCGCCGGAGTCATCCTTTCAGGATGGGTTGAGGCCGAGGCCGGCTTCAGACGGGATCGGGGCTATAACGGGCTGGAACAGGGTTTTGTCGTTGCCAACAGCCGCTTCGGAAACGGGAGCGTGAAGGGCGCGGTGCGCAGGGCGCGCGATGGCAATCAGGTGCAGTTACCCGGCGGAACATGGGTGTATTGTCGCGCGAGTTGCTCGGAAACGCTTCGCGTCGAGACGGTCGACATATTCGAAAACCAGGGCAGTATGATCGGCTACGGCACGGCCCCACTGGAGTGCGGGATCTTCGGCTGCCTCGGATTCAGCATGGGCTGGTGAACCGGATCGTCACGTCAGGAACGGATTGGCTCGGCGCTCGGCACCGATGGTGCTCGTGGGGCCATGACCGCAGATGAATGCAAACTCATCTCCGAGAGTAAAGAGTTTCGTCTTGATGGCGGTGATCAGCGCATCGTGGTCACCGTAGGGAAAGTCGGTCCGGCCGATCGATCCGCGGAATATCACGTCTCCAGCGAGCATGAACTTCTGACGCTTGTTGACGAAGACCACCGACCCCGGCGAGTGACCGGGGCAGTGGAGGATGTCGAAGGTGTGTCCCGCGACAGTCACCGTTTCTCCCTCCTCCAGCCAACGGTCGGGCGTGACGTTCACTGCCGGAATGCCATAAGAGGCGCCCTGCGCCTCCAGATTGTCGAGAAGGATCTTGTCGGCTCTGTGCGGCCCTTCGATCGAAACACCGAGGTTCCGTCGCAGTTCATCCGCCCCTCCCGCATGATCGATGTGGCCATGGGTGAGCAGGATTTTCTCGATATTCAACCCGAGTTCGGCAATGGCAGCCTGGATCTGACCCAGATCGCCGCCAGGATCCACGACCGCACCGGTTTTGGTCGACTCGTCCCAGATGAGGGTGCAGTTCTGCTGGAATGGCGTGACCGGAATAATGGCCGCCTTCAATCCGCTCGCTTCGACCCGCTCGTTCATGACGTCTCCTGCCGGTGCACAGTTTCCAGCCGCTCCGTTGGCTAGGTAGTGCCAACGCCGACGTGACGCGAGCCCTTTTTGCAGCCCCACTACGCAACAACCGTCGATCGCTGCCTGAGCAGCGGGCATTTGCCTGCCGCCTGAGCGGCTTCGGGATCAAGATCCGTACGGGCCCCGCCGTTTGCGGGATGAGAAGCTGTGGCACGATCCCTGCTGCCGCCCGCGGCAAAGCCTTAACCGGAGGAAACATCATGCTCTTGTCGGACCTTGCCTGGCCGCAAATTCCAGCCGCGCTCGCGGCCGTTAACGGCGCCGCCATCCTGCCCGTCGGCGCGACGGAGCAACATGGTCCGCAACTGGGCTGCGGAATGGATTTCGTGCTGGCTGACAAACTGTGCCGCAAGGTGTCGGGGGAAACCGGCGTGCCCATGCTGCCGACGATGCCCTACGGATGCTCGCTCGGTCACAGCAAGCGCTGGCCGGGAACCATCGCGCTCGATCCACAAGTGATGACCTCGCTCGTCACGCAGATCGGCACCTGGGCTTATCACTCCGGCGTGCGCCGGCTCTTTATCGTCAATACCCACGTTACGAACTTCGCGCCGCTCCGGTGCGCGCTGGAGAACCTTCGCGCAACGTTCGACGACATGATGGTCTCTATCGTCAATACGGGCCAGATGACTCCGCGAGTCAGGGCCGTACATTTTTCCGACGGCGACGACTGGCACGCGAACGACGCCGAGACATCCCTGATGCTGGCCATCGCACCCGAGATCGTGCGCGAAGACCAGATTGCCACGGCCGACGATCCGGATCGCACGGAAGGGCTCGTCTTTTCCCATCCGGTCAATCGCACGAGCCGCAACGGAGTCACCGGCTATCCAAGCCGGGCGACGCGGGGGAAGGGAGAGGCCTTGTTCCAGATGATGGTCGAGGACCTTTCGGAGATGGTTCGTCGCGGCATTAAGGAGAACCCGCCGCTCGAAGCATCCTACAACACCCCATTCTCCAGCGTCTGACCTATTCGCTGCCGGCGGTGGGAACGGACACGAAGGACTCGCGGGCGCGCTTCACGGCTTCGGGATTGCGGTCGGACGAGTAGTAGTCGCCCAGCACCAAGGCATCCATATCGGTGCGCAGGAAACATGAAATGGCCTGTTCGGGCGAGTTCACGACCGGCTCCTGACGATTGAAGCTCGTGTTGAGGATCACGGGGATCCCCGTGATCTTGGCGTATTCCTCGATGACGCCGTAATAGCGCGGGTTGGCCGATCGCTCGATCGTCTGGATGCGGCCGGTCCCGTCGACGTGGGCGGCGGCCGGAATGAGCGCAATCTTATCCGGCCGGATGCGCGGCGCGAGCGTCATGAAGGGGTCGGGCTGGCTAACCTCGAAGAACTCCTGTGCGCGTTCCAGGAGGACGACGGGCGCGAACGGACGGAAGGCCTCGCGGTGCTTGATCTTTGCGTTGATGAGGTCCTTGATCTTGTTGTCGCGCGCGTCGGAGAGGATCGAGCGGTTGCCCAGGGCTCGCGGCCCCATTTCGGCGCGGCCTTGAAACCAGCCGACGATCTTCTGTTCACTCAGAAGCTTGGCAACGTGGCGAAGCAGGTCGGCTTCCTCGAACTTCGTGTAGGCGAGACCGGCCTTGTCGAGCGCAGCACGGATTTCAGCGTCGGTAAACTCCTTGCCATAGAAGGCATGCTTCATCTCGAAGGTGCGCGGATTTCCGAGCGTCTGATGCCAATACCAGAGCGCCGAACCGAGGGGTGCACCCGTGTCGGACGCGCAGGGCGGCACCCAGACGCGCTCGAACTTCGTATCGCGCAGAATACGCGCGTTGGCGACGCAGTTGAGGCCGACGCCACCGGAGATGACGAGGTTTCGCGACGGCTGGCGCCGTTCCATGTCCCGGACGATGTGAAGAATGACGTCCTCGATCGTCGCCTGGAGTGCGTACGCCAAGTCCCGGTGATGATCGGTCAAGGGGTCCTTGCGGGCACGGGGCGCTCCGAATGTGTCGTAGAACTTCCGTTTGAAGGGCCGGACCAAACCGTGCGTGTCGAATGAGATGTAATCGCGATTGATCCGGAACTGACCGTCCGGATGCAACTCGATCAATTCGCGGAATTTGTCCACGTAGGTCGGCCCGCCGCAGGCGGCGAGCGCCATGACGGTCCCTTCCTCGAATACCTTGAAGCCCAGAAACTCGGTGACGCACGTGTAGAGCATGCCGAGGCTGTCGAAGAACGAACTCTGCCAGACGCGCTCCAGCTTCGTTCCCTGACCGATGTATCCGCTGGTCGATGTATCGTCGCCGTAGCCATCCATGACGAGCACGGCGGCTTCCTCGAACGGCGAAACGTTGAACACTGCCGCGTGGGCGTTGTGGTGGGCGACCTGCACAATCTTGGGAAGCTTGCGGTAGCCGTAGCGCCGTCCCAATGCCATCCAGAGACGGAAGGGCAGGTTGACGATTGCCGAGGCTTGCACGCGGTGGGCGCCAGGGCGCAGCAGATTGAGGCTCTGGGGGAGCTTGGAGGTCACGTTGTGGTAAAAAGTGGGCCGCAGCCGGTCCATTTCCCAAGGGGTGGTCAGGACGTCGATGTCCTCGAACGTCATGCGGCCGTCGCCGAAAATCGCTTCCAGGCAATTCACCGGGAACTCGAGCGTGTGCTTCTGGCGGTTGAACCGCTCTTCCTCCAGGACGTAGGCCGGGATGCCGTCCTGAAGCAGCGCAAGACCGGTGTCGTGCGTCTTCGTCACGATTCCGAGGATATTCACGAGCGAGCCTGTCCATTCCTGATGGGGTGAAAACGAACATTCGATACTGGCTTGACTGTCTGCGGACCAGCCTCAGCGCGCGGATGTCGCAGTTGCGTGGCGACGAACGGCATGGTGAGCCCCCGTTGCCGAGGTCTGGCGCCCAGCGTATTCCTCTCGCGCCTCTTCAGAGCAGTTAACGGATTCGAGTTGCAGGTGGCGTCTGTGACGTGACGCACCCCAACCTTTCGGGGGTCCCGAAACGTTCGATCGGCGGGAGCGATCTTGATGCAGCTGAGGGAAATGCGATTTGCGACGATCGTGGGAACGGAAGTCACGGTTAAGGTCGCCTCGACGGCAGAAGCGAAGGCCGCCATCAAGGAACTGAGGCATAAAAAGAAGGAGGTCGGCCTTCTCAAGCGGCGCGTCGCGGCAGAACTGAAGCGGGCGCGCGCGGCGGAAGCGAAGGCTGAAAAGACGGCGGACCGGAACCGGAAGCAGAAGGGCTTCTTTGCGGCCCTGGGACGATTGTCGTCGGCCTTTAGTTCGGACGATCACAGCGAAGATGTCGAGCGGCTTGAGAAGGATCTCGTTCACACCGAGGAAATTCTGCACAACATCGACAGCTGCATTATTCAACTCGAAGGTAAACTGCTGACGTAGATGGGATCACCGGGCCTCATGCGAGCCACCCCTATAGCGCTTACGGTCAACGGCGCGCCCCGCGAAACATTCGCCGAGACGCTCGCGGACCTGATTGCCTCGGAAGAGCTGGGCGAGGTGCGCATCGCAACGGCCGTGAACGGAACTTTCGTTGCCGCGCGGATGCGCGGCGCGCACCGCCTGCAGGCCGGCGACCGCATCGAGATCGTGTCGGCGCGGCAGGGCGGCTGACGCCCTATTCGATATCTTCGACAACCGCTCCGTTGCCGCCTTTGATGCGGGCCGACAGCGTCGCCTGGATGAAGGGGTCTATGTCGCCGTCGAGCACGTCATCCGGTGATGTGGACTGCTCGCCCGTGCGCAGGTCCTTCACGAGCTGGTAGGGCTGGAGAACATAAGAGCGAATCTGGTGACCCCAGCCGATGTCGGTCTTGGCCGCCTGATCCGCCGACGCTTTCTCTTCGCGCCGCTTCAACTCCATCTCGTAAAGGCGCGCCTTCAACCGCTTGAAGGCAATTTCCTTGTTCTGGTGCTGAGACCGCTGTTCTTGTGCAAAGATGACGATGCCGGACGGCTTGTGAACGAGGCGCACAGCGCTTTCCGTGCGGTTGACGTGCTGTCCACCGGCGCCGGACGCGCGCGCGAAGGAGATGTCGACGTCGGCAGGGTTGATGTCCACGTCGATCGAGTCGTCGATGACGGGGTACACCTGAACAGACGCGAAACTCGTGTGGCGCCGGGCGTTTGAGTCGTAAGGCGATATGCGCACGAGCCGGTGCACGCCGCCTTCGGTCTTCAACAGTCCGAATGCGTTCTCGCCCTCGATCTCAAGCGTCGCGGACTTGATGCCGGCTTCTTCGCCCGGGCTTTCGTCGATCAGCTTGACCTTGAAGCCGCGGCGCTCGGCCCAGCGCATGTACATGCGCAGGAGCATGGACGCCCAATCCTGGCTCTCGGTCCCGCCGGCGCCGGCATGAACTTCGAGATAGGTGTTCATGCCGTCGGCTTCGCCGGACAGGAGCGCCTCGACGCTGCGCTGCTGCACCTCGTGATCGAGCTTGGCGAGGAGGGCTTCGGCTTCCGCGACGCTGGCCGCATCGCCTTCGGCTTCGCCGAGTTCGATCAGCGTTACGTTGTCTTCCAGTTCCTGCTGCATGCGTTTGAAGCTCGAAAGCGATTTCTCGAGCGACTGACGCTGACGCATCACTTTTTGCGCTTCCGCAGGCTTCGACCAGAGGGCCGGATCTTCGGCGCGGCGGTTCAATTCCGCGAGACGTTCTTCGGCATGATCCGGGTCAAAGATACCTCCTCAGAAGCGCAAGCGCTTCTTCGATGGAGTCCACGACTTTTTGCGCTTCAGCGCGCATAGGGCATGCCTTTCAGAATTGCCTCGGGAGAGGGAGCCAGATCGCTCGCATATAGTGGCGCCGCCAGGGGATGTAAACGGCGCCCGCGAGAGACGCACCGTCGCGTTGCGAATGTAATGACAACCGGCGGTGTCACCACTCCGGCGGGCGTGCCGGGGGCGGGGTGGGCGGTGCCGGCGCATTGCCGGGGGGCGCGGACGTTGGTGTCCATGCATCGCTGCCCGTTGAATAGGATCCGGCGGATGAGGTCGTTGAATTGGCGGGGGCGTTCGCGGTGTCGCTCACCTGGAAGCCGATGATCGAGTAAGCATCGTCGGGCTCCTCGCTCGGCTTGAAGGATTCGAGAATTGCCTGAGAGTCGTTCGGTCCGGCCCGCAGCCCCGTCTTCAAGTTGACGCGCACGAGTTTCAAGCCCGGCGGTACGCGGAACGGCGCGGCCGGCTCGTCGGCGAGGGCGCGCTTGATGAAGTCTCCGAAGATGGGGGCCGCAACACCGCCGCCCGTTCGGCCCTTGCCCATGGGTCTGGGCGTATCGAAACCGATGTATACCCCCACGACGAGGTCGGGCGTGTACCCGACGAACCAAGCATCGCGCTCTTCGTTCGTCGTTCCCGTCTTGCCGGCGATGGGGCGATTGAGTGACTTCAAGACGGTCGCCGTGCCGCGCTGAACGACGCCTTCCAGGATCGACGTCATCTGATAGGCCGTGTGCGGGTCGATGATCTGTTTGCGATCGTCGGGAATTTCGGGTTCCGGCTGGTTGGCCCAAGTCTCAGCCGAGCAGCCTGTGCATTCGCGGTCGTCATGTTTCCAGACCGAGCGGCCCCAGCGATCCTGGATGCGGTCAATCAACGTCGCACGCACCTGTTTGCCGCCGTTGGCGAGCATTGAATAGGCCGTCGCCATCCGCAGCAAGGTCGTCTCGCCCGCGCCGAGGGACATGGACAGAACGGGGAGCAGGTCGTCGTAGATTCCGAAGCGCTTGGCGTACTCGGTGATGATCGGCATGCCGACATCCTGAGCAAGACGCACGGTCATCTGGTTGCGCGATTTCTCGACGCCGACGCGCAGCGTCGTGGGACCGAAGGATTTTTCCTTGTCGTAGTTCTCCGGCTTCCAGATGTCCTGGCCCGGGCCCTGTTCGATCTCGATCGGCGCATCGAGTATGATCGATGTCGGCTTGTAGCCGTTATCGAGCGCCGCCGCGTAGACGAAGGGCTTGAAGGACGAGCCAGGCTGCCGCTTGGCCTGAATGACCCGGTCGAACTGGCTCATGGCGAACGAGAAACCGCCCGCCACAGCCAGCACACGCCCGGTATGCGGGTCCATCGCGATCAGTCCGCCGCCGACCTCGGGTATCTGCATGAGAGACCAGACCCCGTCGAGCTTGCGCGGGTCCTTCGGCGCGACATAGATGACGTCGCCCGGTCCCAGGATATCGGTAATCGCCTTCGGAACGGCCTTGGTGGCAGGAACCCTCGCCCACTTAACTTCGGCCAGGGTGATCTCCACCGCCTCACGATCCTTGGTGAGGGTTCCGTCCTGCTGCCGCGACGGGCGCAGCCCCACGACGGCCTTGTCCTTTCCGGCCTCCAGAACGACGCCGAGACGCCAGGGCATGATGTCGGATGGAATGTCGATCGCACCGAGCGGAACGCCCCAGTCTCCTGAGATGTCGATCTTGGCCACCGGGCCACGCCAGCCCTGGTCGCGGTCGTAGTTGACCAGGCCGTCGATCAGAGCCAAGCGGGCCATTTCCTGCAGGCGCGGGTTCAGGGTCGTGCGCACCGAAAGGCCGCCCGCGTAAAGCTTCTCCTCGCCGTACTGCGCATTGATCGAGCGGCGGACTTCCTCGGCGAAATACTCGGCGGCGAAGATGTGGGCGCCGGACGGACGGAATTTCACTTCGAGGGGCTTCGCCTTTGCCTCGGCCGCTTCTTCCTTCTTGATGAAACCATTCTCGGCCATCTGGTCGAGAATCCAGTTTCGCCGCTCGGTCGCTTTCTGGCGATTGCGGAACGGGTGATAGTTGTTGGGCGCCTTGGGCAACGCGGCCAGATAAGCCGCCTCCTCGATGGTGAGGTCCTTCAGCTCCTTGTTGAAGTAGTTGAGCGAGGCCGCAGCCACACCGTAGGAGCCGATGCCGAGATAGATTTCGTTGAGGTAGAGTTCGAGGATCTTGTCTTTCGGATAGGCGCGCTCGATGCGGATGGCGAGGATGGCTTCCTTGATCTTACGGTCGAAGGTGCGATCGCTGGTGAGAAGGAAGTTTTTCGCCACCTGCTGGGTGATTGTCGAAGCACCCTGGATGCTGCCGCGGCCTGTGGCTTTCGTTTCGGCGTACTTGATGGCGGCACGAAGGACGCCTTGAAAGTCGATGCCGCCGTGCTCGTAGAAGCGCGCATCCTCCGCAGACAGGAAGGCCGCGATTACCCGCTTGGGGATCGTATTGATGGGAACGAAGATACGCCGTTCGCGGGCGTACTCCGCGATGAGCGACCCGTCGGCCGCGTGAATGCGGGTCATCACCGGCGGTTCGTACCGCGCGAGACTTTCGTAGTCGGGCAAGTCCTTCGAGGCTTCGAAGAGCAGCCAGCCCACGCCCGCCGACAGAGCCACGAAGCCGACGACGAACAGCCCGAAACTCCACCCGAGAAAGGTCAGGAGCAGGCTTTTGCGGCGCCGCTTCTTCTTCGGTTCGGCCGGGGGCGGGTAAGCAGGGGCTCGCATGCGATCCGTTGCAGGCCGGCTGCACCATGTCCTGACGGCGCCGGCAGTGGAACTCGATTAAAACGGTTCGGGTATCGGACCTCGATAAAGGAACTGCCGCAGCGCAGCAATCATCACGAACCGAAGCCTCACCATAGCATGAATTATGGCGCAACATCGTCATTGAAACCCAACGATTTGGTTACCCCCTGCCAGGAACCTGCCGGCCCGCCCGGCGCTCATCGTTTGGCGAAATAGGCCTCGATGGCCGCCGCGATGGAGGCAGCGACCTTCTCCTGCCATGCCACCGATTGCATCTGCCGGGACTCCTCCGGATTGCTGACGTAGCCGAGTTCCACGAGGACGGAGGGGGCGTGGCTCTGCCTTAACACCTTGAAAGCGGCGGACCTTTGCGGGTCTCGCGAGAGCCGGACGTTGGATTTGAGCGTCCGGACCAGGGTGCGGGAGAACTCGGCCGAGAAGTTCGCCGTCTCGCGTTTCATGAGATCGATCAGGATGTTCTTGACGTCGGTGTTGTCTTCGCCGTCGGCGGCGTCGAGACCGGCGATCAGATCGGACGCATTCTCCTTTTCGGCAATGGCCCGCGCCTCGGCGTCCGATGCGCGCTCCGACAGGGTGTAGATGGTCGCGCCCTTGATGGACTGGGCGTAGGTTTCTTCGATGCTATCGGCGTGGATGGAGATGAACAGGTCGGCCTGTGCCTTTTTGGATATGGCGAGGCGATCATTCAGCGAAACGAACACATCGCCGGCGCGGGTCATCACGACCTCGAAGCGGCCGCTGTTCTCAAGTTGCTCTTGCACTTTCTTGGCGACGGCGAGAACCAGGTTTTTTTCCAGCAAGTTAGCCGCTCCGACCGCTCCGGGATCGATCCCGCCATGACCCGCATCGATCACGACGATGGGGCGTGCGGCCGCGTCGCGCGGGAGCCGGGGCGGCGTCGGTTCGGCCGAGGGCGTTCGGTTCTGGCGCCCGCCGCCGGTTCCTTCCCCGAACGCCGTCGCCTCCGTCGGCTTGAGAGCGACGGTCAGAACGACCCCAGCGCCCGATCGGGCGTTTTCCATCCGGGCGCGCGCGATGGCGACGGGGCCCGTCGTGTCCAGGACGATTCGCGCCTTGCCCTCGTCGAACTGCCCATATCGAAACGAACTGACGAGACCGCGGGCGTCGCGGCCGGCCTCCGGCGCGAGCGCGAAACCGACGTCCGGCAAATCGATGATAACGCGGTATGGGTTTGCCAGCGTGTAGACTTCCGCAGTCACCCCCCTCGACAGGGTCAACTGAAACAGAGTTTCGTCGCGATCACCGATGACATCCACGGCCGTCGCCTGGGAAACCGTCCCCGTGGATGCTGCCTTTGGCTGACGTTCCGGCTTCGCAGCAGGGGTATCGGCCGCTGCGGCCCTTCCGAACCAATCGAAGGCCCCGGCCGTTTCCTGAGCGTCAGCTGCGGCGGTGAAGCCGGGCAAACCCAGGGACGCGAGCGCGACCCCGGCCACGACCGCCAAGCGTATTCCCCTCGCAATGCCCCCCGGCATGTCCGAGCACCGACCCCCGGTTCAATTGAAAAAAGTCAAAATCTGCCGGACCTTAACAAATAATTTGCCGATCTGCTTCAGCTTCGGAGTGCAGTCGGCGGCCTTTCCGTCCCGTGTGATCCGCTTAACACTCTTGTCACAGGGAGTGCGAACCCGCTAGACTTGCTTTGCGTTCTGTTTCTCCGCGCCTCTCTGGTGTTGGCGGAAGACGCGCGCTGGACGTTAAGTCGTTGCGGAAGTTTAGGTTTTCCGTCGGCAGCCGTCCGGAGTGCAGCGTCACCCGTTCCCAGCCATTCAGATGGGTGTTCGCGCGGATCGGCGAAGAACTGGAAGAGAAATCGAGCGGCAACGGCCTCCTTCCCTGCGGAAGCACCGTGCCGGACTGCGGTCCTCCAAAGTTTCTCGAACCGAGACGGCAGCGCCGCGATGGATCGGACGCATTGTCCATTGCCTGCGGCTTGCTCGGGGTCCGGCGAAAGGGGACCCGGAGTAGCCCCATTCGATGGTGCCTGTCGCCGCAAGCGACGCGTGGCACCTTCCCGACAACCGGCCTGCCAGCCGCTTACGCGTGCCCGGTCGGCCAAAGCGAAACGCAAGAATGCCCATTCTGTGTGCAGTTCAGCCGAAGACCGCGACCCTAACCGGTGTCGACGGTTTGCGCCGCCCGGCTCGCCCCGCCGGAGAGCGCCTGCGCGCACTCATGTCCATCCCGACAATTTATCCATCAACCCCATCCAACGCGCGCGCCCACGGTATTTCGATGGCCGACAGAGGCCCCCGGTCTTCGACCGGCCACTTGCCCAGCCGGCGCGCCCAGGAACACCTTAGATGTCCAATAACAAGATGCTCATTGATGCGACGCATCCGGAGGAGACCCGGGTCGTCGTTCTGCGTGACGGCCGCGTAGAGGAATTCGACTACGAAAGCGCCGCGCGAAAACTTCTGCGCGGCAACATCTATCTGGCGAAGGTCACGCGCGTCGAACCCTCGCTGCAGGCTGCTTTCG
>JBLMYE010000288.1:0-17490 GCA_050258115.1 Deltaproteobacteria bacterium
CACAAGACGCAGAATAGACCTGCAAGATCAAAGGGCAGCGGAATCGGTGGCGCATTGTTGCCGGCGTGTTGAGTGACCATGAGCGTGATCGTCAAAGGACCAGGATCGATGAACAGGCGGCGGCGGATCTACGAAGGCAAGGCGAAGGTGCTCTACGAGGGGCCGGAGCCCGGCACGCTGATCCAGCATTTCAAGGATGACGCGACCGCATTCAATGCGAAGAAGCATGCCCTCATCGAAGGCAAGGGCGTGCTCAACAATCGCATCTCCGAGTACATCTTCTCGCGTCTCGGCGAGATCGGCGTGCCGACGCATTTCATCAAACGCCTTAACATGCGCGAACAGCTGATCCGCGAAGTCGAGATCGTACCTCTCGAAGTCGTCGTGCGCAACGTCGCCGCCGGATCTCTCGCCACGCGCCTGGGTCTCGAAGAGGGCATGGCTCTGCCGCGCTCCATCATCGAGTTCTATTACAAGGCCGACGCGCTGAACGACCCGATGGTTTCGGAAGAGCACATCACGGCGTTCGGCTGGGCCACGCCGCAGGAGATCGACGAGATCATGCAGCTCGCGCTGCGCATCAACGACTTCCTTGTCGGACTGTTTCTCGGCATTGGCATCCGCCTCGTGGACTTCAAGGTGGAATTCGGCCGCCTGTGGGACAACGAACAGATGCGGATTGTGCTGGCCGACGAGATCAGCCCGGACTGCTGCCGCCTGTGGGACATCACGTCGGGCGACAAGCTCGACAAGGACCGGTTCCGCCGTGACCTCGGCGGGGTGCTGGAGGCCTATCAGGAAGTCGCCCGCCGTCTCGGCGTGCTGACGGAAAACCCGCGTCCCAAGGGCTCGGGGCCGGTTCTCGTCGCGTCCAACCCCACGGGCAAGCCCAACTGATTCCGGCAGCGGGCCACCGGGACATCTCAGCCTTGAGGGCCAGGAACCGGCGACCTGCTGCTGCCTGCCGGAGAGCGACATGAAAGCCTTGATCCGCATTACACTGAAGCAGGGCGTTCTCGACCCGCAAGGAAAGGCCATCGAGGGCGCCGTGCGCGGTCTCGGCATCAGCGGTGTGGGCGACGTGCGGCAGGGCAAATTCATCGAGGTTCAGCTCAACGAAACGGATCAGTCGAAGGCGAAGGTCATCGTTGAGCAGATGTGCAAAGAGCTGCTGGCGAACACGGTGATCGAGAACTACGCCTACGATCTGGTGCCATGACGAAGGGCGCGGGATCTTCGCCGCCGAAAGACGCGGAGGCCCGCCGGGCGTTATCGTTCATGCTCGCGAAGTTTGCGGTGTTTGCCGTCGCGCCGGTGATCGTCGCGGGGCTCATTGTCTATTTCACGTTGCCGAAGTGACATGAGGCGATTGGCGGCGGCTCTGTTGCTCCTTTCGCTGGCTCCGGGCGTGCCCGCCAGGGCGGAGGAGCCGGCTGCCGACACCGGGAGCGCTTTGAAACTCGAAGTCGCCAAGCCCGTCGAGATCACCTGTGAGACGAAATCGGTGGTCGTGAAGGAGAACGCGGCGAACGCCACGACCGGCATTGTGAAGCTTACGCTGCTCTTGAAGGATGCGGCTTCGAAACCCGCCAAAGGGGCCTGGCGGATCGCCTCGGTGGACGACAGGCACACGGGGTCTCTCGGCCATCGCGAGGCGAAGGCGTGTGCGGAGGCCTGCCCGCTGTCGGTTGCCGCCGACGGGAGTATCGAATTGTGGTCGCCTGCTCCCAAGGGGATCGACAAGCTCGCCGACGGCGAAATGCTGCTGCTCGCTGTGATCAAATCAAAGTCGCTCGACTTGCGCGCGACGACATTCAGCGGCAAAGAGATCGAAAGCCTGGAAGAAGGCACCTGCAGGAGCGGACCATGATCAGAGCATCCGTCATCGTCTTTCCGGGTTCCAACTGCGACCGTGACGTGAAGGTCGCGATCGAGCGGATCACGGGCTTCACGCCGGCCATGGTCTGGCACGGGGACGCGAGCGTGCCGGCCTCGGATCTGATCGTGCTGCCGGGCGGCTTTTCCTACGGCGATTACCTGCGCTGCGGCGCCATGGCGGCGCATTCGCCCATCATGAAGGACGTCATCGCCAAGGCGAAGGCTGGCACCCCTGTTCTCGGCATCTGCAACGGCTTCCAGGTATTGTGCGAATCGGGCCTGCTGCCGGGCGTCCTGATGCGCAACCGCTCGCTCAAGTTCATCTGCAAGGACGTCCATTTACGCGTGGAGCGAGACGATACGTTCTTTTCGCGGTGCTATCGCAAGGGCGAGATCATCAAGGTCCCCATCGCCCACGCGGAAGGCAACTACTTCGCCGATCGAGAAACGCTCGACCGGCTCGAGGGCGAAGGGCGCGTGGCCTTCCGGTATTGCGACGCGAGCGGAACAGTCAGCGAATCGACCTCGCCCAACGGCGCCCAGCGCAACATTGCCGGAATTACAGACGCTACCGGCCGGATTCTTGGAATGATGCCCCATCCCGAGCGGCTCTACGAAGCCGCACTCGGGGGTACGGATGGCCGGCGCGTTTTCGAAAGCGCCGTGATCAGCCTGACGGCGCACGCCGCGTGACCTCTGAGTTGCCGCTGCGGCCGCTGTGGAAACATGGGATAGCGCGTGCTTGACGTCGGTGGCCGGCTGATTCGGGTCTGCCGGTGCGGGGCGGACTCGCGTTAGCTGAGACGCATGGCTGAACCTCTCCTCCTTCCGACCGACAGGCTGCGCGCTGCCGCGAATGCAGACGAACCCGTCTCGTTCCGGCAGGTGCCACACAACATCGAGGCCGAGCAGGCCCTGCTGGGGGCGATCCTCGTCAACAACGAGGCGCTCGACCGCGTCACCGACTTTCTCGAGCCGGTTCATTTCTATGATCCGCTACACGCTTTGATCTACGAGACGGCCACCAAGCTCATCCAGGCCGGCAAGCCGGCCAACCCGGTTACCCTGAAAACGTTCTTCGAGAACGCCGAGCCGATCGCGCCGAATCTGACGGTCCCGCAATACCTCGGGCGGCTGGCAGCGAGCGCTACCACGGTCATCAACGCGCACGATTACGGCCAGACGGTTTACGATCTGGCGATCCGGCGGAACCTGATCGTAATCGGAGAGGATCTCGTCAACACGGCGTTCGACAGTCCTGTCGACCATTCGCCCGACGACCAGATCGCGGACGTGGAATCCAAGCTCTATGCGCTCGCCGAGAAAGGCAAGTACGGGCAAGGCTTCCTCGCCTTCGGCACGGCGCTCGCCCACGCCATCGAAATGGCCAACAGTGCCTATGAGCGCGACGGCCACCTCTCCGGCATCTCGACGGGATTGACGGATCTCGACGCCAAGCTCGGCGGTCTGCAATCGTCGGACCTCGTGATCCTCGCCGGCCGTCCCTCCATGGGCAAGACGGCGCTGGTCACCAATATCGCCTACAACGTGGCCAAAGCCTATCGCTCGGAGATACAGCCGAACGGCGAGGAGAAGGCCGTCGACGGCGCAATCGTCGGGTTTTTCTCCCTCGAAATGTCTGCCGAACAGCTTGCGACGCGTATCCTGTCCGAGCAGGCCGAGATCCCTTCGGAAAAGATCCGGCGCGGCATGATCAATCAGGAGGAATTCAACAAGCTCGTCGTCGTCAGCCAGGAGATGAGCCGCGTTCCGCTTTATATCGACCAGACGGGCGGTATCACGGTGGCCCAGCTCGCGGCGCGGGCGCGCAAGCTCAAACGTCAGAAGGGCCTTGGGCTGCTGATCATCGACTATCTCCAGTTGCTGGCAGGTTCGGCGAAATCCGCGAGCGCCGGGCGCGTGCAGGAGATCACCGAGATCACCACGGGGCTCAAGGCGCTCGCCAAGGAACTCAATGTGCCGATCATTGCCTTGTCGCAGCTGTCGCGTGCCGTCGAGCAGCGCGAGGACAAACGCCCGCAGCTCTCGGACCTGCGCGAGTCGGGCTCGATCGAACAGGATGCCGACGTGGTCATGTTCGTGTTCCGGGAGGAATATTACGTCGAGCGCCTGAAGCCGACGGAGGGCGACCCCAAGTTCCAGGAGTGGCAGCAGAAGATGATGCAGGTGTCGGGCAAGGCCGAGGTCATCATCGGCAAGCAACGCCACGGCCCGGTCGGCACGGTCCCGCTGTCCTTCGAGAGCCAGTTCACCCGGTTCGGCAATCTGGCGCGGGATGCCTGGCTGCCGGAGCGGATGGAATAGCGGGTGGAATAATTCCCGTTTTCTCGCAGCGGTGCCGGACGGCGGCGCTCAGGTGTGGCGGACGCGGCCTCGCCTCCGCCTTAGGGGTATGCGAAAGATGGTGCGATGACGCTGCCCGAACCAAAGCCTTTGCCGTCGGCCGAGACGGCGTCCATTCCCGTCTCCGAAACGGGCGTGCTGCGCGTCGATCTTGGCGCGATCGTCGCCAACTGGCGCGCGCTGCGGGCGCGGGTGTCACCCGCGGAATGCGGGGCCGTAGTGAAGGCGGATGCCTATGGCCTCGGCGTGGCTCATGTGCTGCCGGCGCTCGCCCGGGTGGGCTGCCGGACATTTTTCTTGGCGACGCCGAGGGAGGCCGCCGAGGCGCGACAGCTCGATGCGAACGCGCGCATTTTCGTTCTGGACGGTCTGTTCGAAGGCGGAGCGGCTGATATTCTCGCCGCCGGCGCGATCCCGTGCCTGGCGAGCCTCGCCGAGGTCGAAGAGTGGTCGGCGCATGCGCAGCGGATCGGCGCGCGGCTGGGTACGGCGCTGCATGTGGACAGCGGTCTGCACAGGCTCGGAATGCCGGCGGCGGACGTTCATCGGCTGGCGGCTCGGCCTGACCTGCTCTCTGCTCTCGATGTCGTTCTGGTGATGAGCCATCTGGCGTCGGCCGACGACCCGAACGAAGCGGCCAACGCCGTCCAGCATCAGGCTTTCGAACGTCTCCGCCGGATGTTGCCATCGGCTCACGCTTCGCTGGCCGCGTCCGACGGGCTGATGCTCGGCCGGCCGTTCCACTTTGATCTCGTGCGTCCCGGCTATGCGCTCTACGGCGGACAGGCGTTTCGAGGATCGCGGGCACCGGTTGCGCCGGCCGTCTCGCTCTACGTTCGCGTTCTGCAGGTTCGCGACGTTGGGCCCGGAGGCGCGGTCGGCTATTCCGGAACGTGGCGCGCGGCACGCCCGAGCCGTATCGCGACACTCGCCGCCGGCTATGCGGACGGCTTTGCCCGGACGGCCAGCGCGGACAGCGGACGGCCGGGAGGGTCCGTCGTCATTCACGGGGCGCGCCTGCCGATCGTCGGCCGCGTATCGATGGATCTCGTGACCGTGGACGTGACCGACTGCCCAGTTGCTGTGAGGCGCGGCGACGTTGCCGAGCTGATCGGCCCTTCGTTGCCGCTCGAAACGGTGGGAGCGGAGGCGCGCACCATCGGTTACGAGGTTCTGACGCGTCTCGGACGGCGCTTCAAGCGCGTGTACGTCGGGAGCGGCGCGTAGAATGGCCAAGGCGGCAAAGGCGCTTTATGTCTGTCAGGCGTGCGGGTCCACTGCCCCGCGCTGGGCCGGTAAATGCGGTGCGTGCGGGGAGTGGAACACACTAGCGGAGGAGACCGACGCCGGCCCGCCGCCGGGATCGGGCATCACGCGCTCCTCGCGGGGCAAGGCCGTCCGGCTCGGTACTCTTGCCGGCGGCGCCGAGGAAGCCCCACGCTTTACGACGGGCATTGCCGAACTGGACCGCGTGACGGGAGGCGGCATCGTCCCCGGCTCCGCGCTTCTCATCGGCGGAGAACCAGGCATTGGAAAATCGACCCTGCTCCTCCAACTTTCCTCGTCGATCGCTCGTTCGGGACGGAACGCCATCTATTTTTCGGGGGAAGAGGCCGCCGCACAGGTGAAGCTGCGTGCGGAGCGACTCGGGCTGTCGTCGGCGCCCGTGGCGCTTGCGGCGGAAACGAACCTTGCCAACATCCTGGCCACATTGGATGCGGGCGCGGCGCCCGATCTCGTTGTCAACGATTCCAACCAGACTTTGTGGTCGGATGAACTCGATGCGGCGCCCGGCACCGTCAGTCAGGTGCGCGCCGCGACGCAATCTCTGATCCGCTATGCCAAGATCAAGGGAGCCGCGCTGCTGCTCGTCGGCCACGTCACCAAGGACGGCCAGATCGCGGGACCGAAAGTCGTCGAGCACATGGTCGACTGTGTTCTATCCTTCGAGGGGGACCGGGGTCATCCGTTCCGCATTCTTCGCGCCACCAAGAACCGCTTCGGCGCCACCGACGAAATCGGCGTGTTCGAAATGGTCCAGCAGGGTCTGCGCGAAGTGGCGAATCCATCCGAACTCTTCCTCGGCGACCGGGAAAAATCCGTCCCCGGGGCTGCCGTCTTTGCCGGGATGGAGGGTACGCGTCCGATCCTGGTTGAAATCCAGGCACTCGTCGCGCCGTCACAATTGGGAACGCCCCGCCGGGCTGTCGTCGGGTGGGACAGCAACAGGCTCTCGATGATCCTGGCCGTGCTGGAGGCGCGGTGTGGTGTGTCGCTTGCTCAACATGACGTTTACCTCAACGTGGCCGGCGGGCTCAAAATCAGCGAGCCGGCGGCCGATTTGGCCGTAGCCTCGGCCCTGCTCTCGTCGGCATCGGGCATTTCGCTGCCGCCACAAAGGGTGTCGTTTGGTGAAATTTCGCTGTCGGGTGCCGTGCGTGCCAGCGCCCATACGGCCCTTCGTCTGAAAGAAGCCAGGAAACTCGGCTTCACCGAGGCCGTGATCCCCGCAACGGGGGAGACCGGGAGCGACGCGCCCGGGCTTGCCCTAACACGGCTCTCGCATCTCAAAGAGCTTGCGGACCCATTGCGCCCGTGCGACTGAGCGGCAAAACTACAGTGTTCGCGGCGGGGCTTGTCGGCCCGGGGCCGGCGGTGCATTTGGGGGAGTGCCTGACATGATCGGTCCGCTGACGTATCTCGACGCCGCACTCATTGCGGTGGCCCTCATTTCGGGTCTGCTCGCCATGTACCGGGGGCTCACACGCGAGCTCCTCTCGATCGTGTCGTGGGCCGTGGCGGCGCTCGCCGTTCTCTATTTCGTTCTGAACTACAAGAAGTTGGCCGAGGACCTCGCGGCGCAGATGGGGACACAGGTGGCCATTGCCCAGATCGCGATCGGGGCGGTCATCTTCCTTATCGTGCTCATCGTGGTGCATCTCATCACATCCCGGATTTCGGATGCGATCCTCGACAGTTCGGTTGGCATGATCGATCGAATCCTCGGCTTCGTCTTCGGAGTGGTCCGCGGCTTCATCCTGGTCGTCATTCCCTACATGTTCTACGAATCCTTCATTCCAGACCCGGCCAATCAGCAGCCGTGGGTTCGCGATTCGGCGTCGCTGCCCTACATCAAGTCCACGGGCAACACGATCCGTTCGTTGCTTGAGACCCATATGCCTTCCAGCCTAACCAATCCCCAGCCGGCTCCGGCCAATCCGGTTGAGCCTCCACCCGGCTGACGCCTAGCCGCTTCGGCCCGGGATTTTCGCCCTGCGTGCGGCGACCGGGCATGGCGCCAGACCCCAAAGTGGTGCTAAAGACGGGCCGGACACGGCCGGCTCCCCCTGCGCGCCGGCCGCGCGCACCGGATGCTTGAGCGGGAGGCAACCATGGCGCACTACAACGGCACCGATCCGGCGGTCGGCGATTTCGGATATTCCAAGTTCGGCGACGACCGGCTGCGCGAAGAGTGCGGGGTCTTCGGGGTCTTCGGTCACCCGGATGCAGCGGCCCTCACAGCGCTCGGGCTGCACGCTCTCCAGCATCGCGGGCAAGAGGCGGCGGGCATCGTCACCTACGATGGTCAACAATTCCACTCGGAGCGCCGGCTGGGCCTCGTCGGTGACAACTTCAACGATGCGGGCGTGATCGGCCGACTCAAGGGATCGATGGCCATCGGCCACAATCGCTACTCCACGACAGGCGAACCGGCCCTGAAGAATGTCCAGCCGCTCTATGCAGACATCGACACGGGCGGTTTCGCGGTGGGGCACAACGGCAACCTCACGAACGCGCTGACGCTGCGCCGGGAACTGATTTCCTCCGGCGCCATCTTCCCCTCCACCTCGGACACCGAGGTCATTCTTCATCTTCTGTCACGGTCCAAGAAACGGCGGATGGTCGATCGCTTCATCGAAGCGATCCGGCAGATTGAAGGGGCATACGCGCTGGTGGCGCTCACCAACGACATGATGATCGCGGCTCGCGATCCGATCGGCATTCGTCCGCTCGTCCTCGGACGGCTCGACGGCGCGACCATCTTCGCCTCCGAGACGTGCGCTCTCGACATGGTCGGCGCGGAATTCGTGCGCGAGGTGGAGAATGGCGAAGTCGTCGTCGTCACCAAAGACGGCATCGAGTGCCACCGACCGTTTCCCCGCCGTCCGGCGCGGCCGTGCATTTTCGAATACATCTACTTCGCCCGGCCCGACAGCGTCATCGGCGGCCGTTCCGTCTATGACATCCGCAAGCAGATGGGCGTTCAACTCGCCATTGAGTCAAAGCCCGATGCGGATGTGATCGTCCCCATCCCGGATTCGGGCGTGCCGGCCGCGATCGGCTTCTCTCAACAGTCGGGCATTCCGTTCGAACTGGGCATCATCCGCAACCACTACGTGGGACGGACGTTCATCGAGCCGGAACAGCGTATCCGCGCGCTCGGCGTAAAACTCAAACATTCGGCGAACGCGGGGGTCATACGCGGCAAGCGGATCGTGCTCATCGACGACAGCGTGGTGCGCGGCACGACGTCGAAAAAGATCGTGCAACTCATGTACGAAGCGGGTGCGAGGGAAGTGCATATGCGGATTTCGTCGCCGCCCATAACGCACCCCGACTATTACGGCATCGATACCCCGCGGAAGAAGGACCTGCTCGCGGCGAACATGGATGTGGAAGCGATGCGCCAGTTCATGGGCGCCGACAGTCTCGCATTCCTGTCCGTGGACGGCATCTATCGCTCGGTGGGCTTCGATCAGCGCGACCCGCGCGCCCCGCAGTTCACCGACCACTGCTTTACCGGCGAATATCCCACTGAACTCGTCGACCAGAATGGGACCGGCTTCCGGCAGCTCTCGCTGCTTGCCGAGGTTGTCTGACCCATGTCTGCCTCTGCGGGGTTGCCGCCGGCCCAACTGGAGGCATCCGCGACGTGAGCAAAGGTTCATCCATTCTCAAAGGCCGTCTCGCCCTCGTCACCGGTGCGACCCGCGGACTGGGCCGTGCCGTCGCCCTTTCGTACGCGCGAGCCGGTGCTCATGTGATCGCCGTCGGCCGCACGCAAGGTGCATTGGAAGAACTCGACGATGAGATCCAGAAGGTGGGCGAACCGGCGACACTCCTGACGCTCGATCTCAGGAAGGGAGACAAGATCGACGCGCTTGGTCCCACCATTTTCGAACGTTGGGGCAAGCTCGACATTTTCGTGGGCAATGCGGCTTTGCTGGGCCCGCTTTCCCCGCTGCCCCACATCACAGCCGATTCATGGCAGCAGGTCATCGACGTGAACCTGACGGCGAATTGGCGGTTGATCCGGACCCTCGATCCGCTGCTGAAGAGGTCCGATGCGGGGCGCGTCATCTTTGTGAGTTCAGGCGCCGCCGACGGGCGACATGCCTACTGGGGTCCTTATGCGGTTTCCAAGGCCGGGATCGAGTGCCTCGGCAAAATGTACGCGGCAGAGTGCGACAACACCCCTTTGCGGGTTTCGATCGTCAATCCGGGTGCGATGCGCACGGGCATGCGGGCCAAGGCTTTTCCGGGCGAGGACCCGATGACGCTTCCGGCCCCGGACGACGTTGCACCGCTGTTTCTCGAACTGGCGCGGCCGGAGAGCACCGTGCATGGAGAGGTCGTGTCGTTCCGCGACTGGAAGAAGGCGGCTTCAGTCGCGGCCTTCGGCTCCTGAGCGCGATCAGCCGGGCATTTCGATTACCATGCCGTCGTAGGCGGGTTCGACTCCGGGGGGAAGTTCCGCGGCGAGCTTGGCGTAGTCGAGATCGCTCGTCATGTGCGTGAGGATCGCGCGACGCGGCTTCAGACGCTCGATCCAGCGCAAGGCGTCGGCAACGCTGAAATGGCTCGGATGGGGCGTGTAGCGCAACGCGTCGACGATCCACACGTCGAGTCCTTCGAGACGCGGGATCGACGTTTCGGGAAGGTCGGAGATGTCGGGCGAGTAGGCCAGGCCGCCGATGCGAAAGCCGAGCGAGGCAATGTCGCCATGGATCTGGGGCACGGCCTCTATGTCGAGACTGGACCGGATGCCGTCGATCCGGATGCGGCCGCTGGCCGGGATTTCGGCCGCGTTCAGGATCGGATGATAACCCGAGCCCGGCTGCTGCTCGAAACAGTAATTGAACCGCGAGACGAGACTTTGCCGTGTCGGCCCATCGCAGTGGCAGGTGACCTTGGACTTCATGGCGTAGGCCACCATGCGCAGATCGTCGATGCCGTGCGTATGATCGGCGTGGTCGTGGGTGTAAAGCACGCCGTCGAGATGCGTCACCCGGGCGTCCAGCAATTGCTCTCGCAGGTCGGCGGGCGTGTCGATCAGGATATTGGTAAAGCCGCCCGGGACGATTTTCTCAACGAGGACGGAACAGCGGCGGCGGCGATTTTTCGGATTGGCTGAATCGCAGGCGCCCCAGATCGGTCCGAGGCGCGGCACGCCTCCGGAAGATCCGCAGCCGAGGATCGTGAGGCGGATGGTCATTCCGTTGCTCCAGGGCGCGGCACCTTCGTGTAGAGCCGGAAGAAGTTCTCTGTCGTCGCGCGCGCGAATTCGGCCGGCGGCATGCCGCGCGCTTCGGCGAGCGCCCGGGCGGTGTGAACGACGTAGGCCGGCTCGTTCTGCCGGCCGCGGAACGGCTCGGGCGCGAGATACGGCGCATCCGTCTCGATGAGAATGCGGTCGAGGGGAACGTCGTTGGCAATGGCCCGCAACGCATCACTCTTCTTGAAGGTCACCACGCCGGAAAACGAAACGTAAAGACCAAGTTGTACGGCCCGCATGGCAAGGTCCCTGCCCCCCGTGAAGCAGTGCAGAACCGCCGTGAACGGGCCCTTGGCGTATTCTTCTTCGAGAATGCGAATGGTGTCGCCGTCGGCATCGCGGGTATGAATTTCGAGAGGCAAACCGGTGAGGCGCGCGGCGGCGATGTGGGTATGGAAGCCCTGCGCCTGAGCCTCGGGGGTTGAGTGCTTGTAATAGTAGTCAAGGCCGGCCTCGCCCAGTCCGATGATCTTCGGATGCGCCGTGAGGCGTGCGAGATCGTCAGCGGTAACGTCCAACTCCTCGTGTGCGTAGTGCGGGTGTGTCCCCACCGTCCCATAGACCGTGTCGTAGCGATCGACGACGGAGATCAGATGCTCGAACTTTCTGACCCGCGTCGAGATGTTGACCATCAGCCCGACGCCGGCGGCGTGTGCACGCGCGACGACACCGTCGAGATCTGCTGCAAACTCGGGCCGATCGATGTGGCAGTGATGGTCGACAAGCATCATCTCAGGTGCCATCCCCACCCTGAGCCTTCTGCCGGTTCGCTTCTTTCCTGGCTTTCTTGGCGAGCTTCGCCGCTTCCTGTTCGGCCGCGCTTGTCGAGCCGGATTTCTTGGTCTCCGAAGCGGGGTCGACATAACGGGGGAACACACCCTGGGGTTCGGGGAGCTGTGTTCCAGGCAACAGCCGTCCGGCCTCGCCCAGCGCGGAAAACTGGCGATGGCAAGGATCGTTCTGCGCCAGGAGCGTCAGCAGCTTGGCGGCCGAGCCCGGCATGGCGGGCTGAACGAGAATTGCCAACTGGCGCACGACTTCGGCCGTGACATAGAGGATGGTGCCCTTGCGCTCCGTCGTCAGGGATTTGTCGAATGGCTTCTCGCTGGCGAAGTAGCGGTCGCCTTCGGATACGACATCCCACACGGCATCGAGCCAGGTCTTGATGGCTTGATCATCCATAGCCGAGCGCGATGTGGCGTAGAGAGCGTCTGTTCTGGCGAGCAGGGCCTGATCGGCGCCGGTCAGATCGTGCGGCGTAGGGACGATGCCGCCAAAGCCCTTCCAGATCATCGACAGGCAGCGCTGGGCCAGATTGCCAAGGCCGTTGGCGAGATCGGCATTGATCCGCGCGGCGATGGTTTCGGGCGAGTAGCTGCCATCGGCGCCGAAGACGACCTCACGCATAAAATAGTAGCGGACCTGGTCGACGCCGTAGTGGTCGACGAGCGCGAAAGGATCGACGACGTTGCCGACCGATTTCGACATCTTCTCTCCCTTGTTGAAAAGGAAGCCGTGGCCGAACACGCGCCGGGGCAGCGCCACGCCGGCGCTCATCAGAAATGCCGGCCAGTAGATCGCATGGAAGCGGACGATGTCCTTGCCGATGACATGGACATCGCACGGCCAGAATTCCTGCCGGTGGTCGCCTCCGCCGAAGATTCCGGTCGCCGTGCAGTAGTTGTTCAGCGCGTCGACCCAGACATACATGACGTGACCGGGATGGCCGGGCACGGGAATGCCCCAGTCGAGCGTCGTGCGCGAGATGGACAGGTCCTCCAATCCGGATCGGATGAAGCTTACGACTTCGTTGCGCCGCTCGGCTGGCAGGATGAAGGACGGGTTGGCCTCGATATGGGCGAGCAGCGGCTCCTGGTACTTGGACAGGCGAAAGAAGAAGGTCTCCTCTTCCTGCCAGGTCACCTCGGTCCCGGTGGGGGTGGCGTAACGCTGGCCGTCGTCGCGGACTTCTGTTTCCTGTTCCTTGTAATAGGTCTCGTCGCGAACCGAATACCAGCCACCGTATTTCTTCAGGTAGATGTCGCCGGCCGCCTGCATGCGCCGCCAAAGTTCGCGGCAGGCCTCGTAGTGGCGCTCCTCGGTGGTACGAATGAAATCGTCGTTCGACAGGTCGAGAGCGGCGGCCATCTCGCGAAAGCGCGCCGAGTTGCGGTCGGCGAGTTCGCGCGGGGTAATGCCTTCCTTTGCCGCCGTCTGCTTCATCTTGAGGCCGTGCTCGTCGGTACCGGTGAGAAAGAAGACGTTCTTTCCGTCCAGTCGCTCGAAGCGGGCGATCGCGTCCGTCGCAATCGCCTCATAGGCATGGCCGATGTGGGGCACGCCGTTGGGATAGGAAATGGCTGTCGTGATGTAGAAGCGGGTGCTCATGTTTCAACCTGCGGTGTCCGGGCCGAACGGCTCCATCGCCGCGCAACAGTGACGACCTGGGCCTGGGCCGGAGACGCGCGTCAGGCCGAAGCCGCGCCGCGCGAGATTTCGACCAGCCTCTGGAAAGACAACAGAATCAGAGATTTGCGATCCAGATTGTAGGTCCCGGTGCTGATCTTCTCGGCGACGGTGGTTTCCCACAGTTGAGCCCATGCCGCAAGCCGGTCCGCAGGAATGAGCCGCGTAGCCAGGTCCAAGTCGGAGGGCTGCCCTTCGCCCGTCGCCGCGGCGCGGATCAGGCGCGCGAGGCTCTCCAGGAAAAGCTCGAAAAAGAGTTCAAACTTCGGTTCGGCGGCCTGAGAGGCCAGCTCGTCGCCCAGGGCATGCAGCGGCAGCCAGTCGATGTTGGGAAGCGCAGAAAACGCCGACATGATCTTGCGATGGAGATCGAGCCCCTTGGCCGTGTGCAGCAGCAGCAGCCGGCGAACACTGCCTTGCGACAGATGAACGAGCGTTTGCCATTCCTCGCCGGACGGCAGGCTCGTCTGCGTGCTCGTGTCGTCGGCCGCGTTAAGCGCCTGGGCGACCGCTTTTTGCAACTCCTCGGGCGCAAGAGCACTGCACGCAAGGGTGCGGCAGCGGGAACGGATCGTGGGCAACAGGCGCTCCGGCTCGGAACAGACGAGAAGGAAGGCCGTCCGTTTCGGGGGTTCTTCGATCGATTTGAGCAGGGCGTTCGCCGCGGGGGTGTTCAGTTCATCGACGGGATCGACGATAACGACACGCCAACCCTCCCCCGCGCTCATTCCGAGGAAATTTCTCAGGCGGCGGACTTCGTCCACCGTGATCTCGGTCTTCAGCTTTTTGGTTTTGAAATCATAAGGGCGCCGCAGCACGAGCAGTTCAGGATGCGCGAGACTGGCGACGAGGTGCGCCGCCGCTGCGGATGGGTCGATGTCGAGGGACGAGCCGAACATGTCGCGTTCGCTGTCCGCGGCAAGCAGGAAACGCGCGAAGCGGTAGCACAGGGTGGCTTTGCCGATGCCGGCAGGACCGGTGACGATCCAGGCGTGGTGCAGGCGTCCGGTGTTGTAGGTGGAGAGGAATTCCTGCTCGGCGGCAGCATGCCCGTAGACGCGCCCGGTGTGACGCGGAGACGGAAACCCTTCGAGCTTGTCAGGCTCTGGCAGTTGCTCCTCTTCCAAGGTAGCGAAAGCTGGTGAGCGCGCCATGGTCTAAACCGTTTCGCTCAAAAGGCGCGCCTGAACGATGGTCCAGACGTCGCGCGCCACCTCGTCGGGAGATTTCTGCCCATCGACGACAACGCAGCGCTGCGGCTCCAGCCGGGCAATCTCGATGAACCCTTCGCGCAGCTTCTTGTGGAACGCCAGATCGCGGGTTTCGAAGCGATCGGTGAGCAGACCGCGAGGCTGCTTGGGCGGCTTCTCGCTCGGCGCGGTGGGAACCGGGGCCTCCAGGCGCAGGGCCGCTCGGGCCAGGCCGACCTCGGCTGGAATGTCGATCACGATGGTCAGATCCGGCTTGGTATGCTGGACGACGATGAGTTCCAGCGCTTCCAGAAGGCGCGGCTCGACGCGGCCCGCATATCCCTGATAGACGCGCGTGGAATCGAGAAAGCGATCACAGATGACGACGCCACCGGAGGCGAGCGCGGGACGGATGACCTGATCCAGGTGATCGGCACGGGCCGATGCGAAGAGCAGCGCCTCGGCCAAGGGCGTATGTGTCTCGAGATTGGGATCGAGGATCAGCGAACGCAGACGCTCGGCAAACGCCGATCCGCCGGGCTCGCGGGTGACGGTGACCGAATGGGCGTCCGCTCTCAGCCGTTCGGCGAGACGCTTCGCCTGGGTCGACTTGCCCGAGCCTTCGCCGCCTTCGAATGTGATGAACCAACCGGACGTCATGGGCCCCTCATGCGCGAGCCGACTGGCCCGGGCCCCTCGGTCGGAGGCCGTGGGCGTTTTTAGAGGTTGGCCCAGCGCAGCGCCAGAAAAACCAGACTATCCATCCCGCGCCGCCAGACCGAGCCGGACTGCACGTCCTCAGTGGCGACGAGCGGAACCTCGGTCGTCGCGTTCGAGGAACTCGTGACACGCAGCCGGGCGACCTCGTCGCCTTTTTTCACCGGCGGCTTCAGCGGACCGTTGTAGACGACTTCGGCGCGCAACTTCTGGTTCGGCGGAAAGCGTGGCAGAACGACACTCAGGGGGCCGCCGCCTTTTGCGGCGAGGGGAACATAGAGCTGAGAGCCGCCCCATACGCGGGCGTGCCCGACCTCCTGGTCGGCATCGAACAGGGTGAAGTTCGCGAAGCTGCGCTGGCCCCATTCGAGCAGGCGGCGGGCCTCGTCGCGGCGCTCCTTTTCGTCTGCAAGCCCCATGACCACGCCGATGAGACGGCGTCCGTCGCTTACGGCCGAAAAGACTATGCCGTAGCCGGCTTCCTTGGTGTGGCCGGTCTTCAATCCATCGACCGACAGCGCCTCGTCCGTGAGCAGCGGGTTGCGGTTGAAGAACTTGTGCTTGCGGTAGGCGAATTCGCGCTGGGAGAACGTCTTGTACTGATCGGGGTACTCGCGAATGATGTGCCGGGCGAGCAGGGCCAGTTCGCGCGCGGTCATCAGGTGCTCGGGGTCGTGCAAGCCCGTCGCGTTGCGGAACGTCGACTTGGAAAGGCCGATGCGGCGGGCTTCGGCTTCCATCATTTTCGCGAAGCCCTGCTCCGTTCCCCCCATGGCCTCGGCGACGGCGATGCAGGCGTCATTGCCCGACTGCACGACGATGCCCTGGATGAGTTCATCCACGCGCGCCCGCGTGTTGATGGGAACGAACATAGCGGATGTGCCGGAGGGAGCCCCGCCCGTACGCCACGCGTACTCGCTCATGAGGAATTCGTCTTCCGGCTTCACCTTGCCCTGCTTCATGGCATTGAAGAGGACTTCGAGGGTCATGAGCTTGCTCATGCTCGCGGGCGGCGCGAGTTCGTCGGCGTTGAACTGGTAGAGTACGGCGCCGCTTTCGGCATCCATGAGGATGGCGCGCTTGGCCCGGGTCACGAACTCCCCGGCAGCCTGGGCATGGAGAGACGGCGAAGACCCGGCCGCGGCAAGGATGCTCAGCGCGGCAACCAGGATGAACAAGCCGAAACGATGCACGGCCTGTCGGGCCGACGGCAGATTGACGTGCATCTCTCCTCCGCAGCTTGCGTTGAGCCAGATACGCGGAACAGTAGATAGGAGTGTATGCGAGCCGCCGTTGGGGTGGTCAACCTCGTTCGTCCCCGGCCTGTGGACGGTGTCGGTTCAGCGGGCCGCGCCGAGAGAAGCCCGCCGGTGATCCAAGACCGACCAATCCGCTGACGCGGAGGGCCAATCGGCTGCCGCGGGCGGCCAATCCCTCCCGGCGCTGACGGATTCGGCGGGTGCCTTGGTGGCCAGACGGGGGCCTCCGTACCAGGGCTGGCTAGCCAGAAAACGGCGTTCGCGGGTGTCATCGCCGTTCATCGGCGCATGGCCTGCGTAACGGACCCGGACCCGCCCGAGCCCCTTGCCGCGCGTGCCCAGTTCGTGGGCGGCGGCGCGCGACAGGTCGATCATCCGATTGCCGACGTAGGGCCCACGATCGTTGATGCGCACGAGGATGGTGCGGCCATTGTCGAGATTAGTGACATAGGCATAGGTCGGCAGCGGCAAGGTCGGATGGGCAGCCGAAAGGCGGTTCATGTCGTAGATTTCGCCGTTGGCCGTCTTGCGGCCGTGAAAGTCGTCGCCGTACCAGGACGCGATGCCGACCGCGTCATAGCCGGGTTGTTCGCGGGGGGTGTACCAGCGTCCGCCGACCATGTAGGGCCGTCCCAGCTTGTAGGAGCCACCCCCTTTGGGGATGCGGTCGTTCTGGCCGTAGACGCGGGGGCTCGAGCTGACGCCCCATTTGGGATCGGGTCCGCCGGACGAACAGGCGCTCAGCAGCGCCGGCACCACGAGGGCGAGCAGACTGGCGCGAACAAAGCGGTGGCACGGCCGGATACGCACGACACAATCCCAAGTCCGCAGGCCGTCTCGACGCCTCGGACATCCCCAAGCTAGACGCGCCGCTGGGCGACGCGAGGTCTGGATCGTGACGAAATGTGCTTAGGATCGGGTAAATTGCAGCGGCCGGCCCATTCCCGTTAGACGGACCGCAGGCGCTTCCGCCAGGGAGGCGCTTGAGGCGCAGCGCAGCGCCGCGTATAGGGGGCGCTCCGGAGGGATGGTCGAGTGGTTTAAGGCACCGGTCTTGAAA